>JAJZIZ010000059.1 GCA_021846005.1 Microcaldota archaeon | reverse complement strand
TGAAAGTCTATGAGGTGGATGCAAGGAACACATCCAAAGAATGCAGTGATTGTGGCAGTATAAAGGAGATGCCACTTTCTCAAAGAGAATACATCTGCGACAGATGCGGTCTGCGGTTGGACAGGGATATAAACGCATCAATAAACATACTCAAAAGAGCTACCCTCGGACAGAGGGAAAGTCACGCTCAGGGAGAGAATCGTCAATACATTCCAACAGGAAATGCAAACGGACTCGAAGAACTGAGAACAGACCCTGCAAATACAGGGGAAGCCCCTAACCTTTAGTTAGAGGAGGATGTCACAAAGAAATCAGTCATCTGCTGAAGTTCCATTTCCTGGTGCCATAAATCCCTATGCGCAGTTTTTCTGTTAATTCAAGCTCGTCCCTGCTCCACATTCCAAATTCACACTCCCTGTTTTTCATAAAGCTTTCAAGCAGTGCACCATAAAGCCGATTCAAAGAAAAATTGCCAAATGCAGAAACCGAAGTTACTCTCTCTTCGACGTTTTTTATCATCTTGTCTGAAATCTTTTCCTTGCTTACATTAAGAAGGGAAAACATCTTCTGTATGTCAAGAGAGTATAGGATCGTGCCATGCTGCAGCAAAACTCCTTCCCTTCTGGTTTGTGCGTTTCCCGATATCTTTTTTCCGTTTGCCACTATGTCATTTATCGGTGCAAATTCCGAATCTATCCCAAGAAGCCTGAGCCCCTCGATTATCGGCTTGCAGATTTCCATGTAGCTTTCCCGTATGCCTTTTGGGAATTCCGATTCAGGGCCTATAAGGCTGTATGTTATCTCGCCGCGGCCATCATGGTACACAGCCCCTCCCCCTGTTATCCTTCTGACGTAATCAACTCCAAGCTCCCTGCACCTTTCCACGTTTACTTCCTCTTCCATGGACTGAAATCTTCCTATTGAGACTGCACTTGGCGACCATCTGTAAAATCTTATTGTAGGTGGTGACAGCCTATCCTTCACCCGTTCCAGCAGGACTTCGTCTATGGCCATGTTGAAGTATGCATCATGTGCCTCCAGTCCAACTATGCGCCATTTCATTTACTCACCGCAGATTTTATTGCCCTAGCTATGGCTTCGGGGCTTATTCCTATCATCTCTATGCCTTCCTTGCTTACAACGCCTGCAATCACCGCGCAGAGCTCTTCCTCTGTGCTTCCAATCCTGCTTCCCGTCAGCGATTTTTCTATAGCCTCAAGCTTTTCCTCGGGATAAAGGAAAAAATCCCCAGTTATCCTTACTGACTCTATTGAAATGCCGTTATGCATGACAACCGTCTCGATGAGCTTTCCTCCAGGAACCTTATACTTGAACCGGCATTCCATGAAATGAATAAGCCTACAAATCGTATTTATATTTTAGGCAGTAAATACTTAATGTGTTTATATGATGCCTAATATGGATCCAAGGTCTCTCAAGCGCATGATGGACAGCATGGGCATGAAGACCACAGAAATTCCTGCACTCAGGGTAATAATAGAAGGGAAGGAGCGCAGTTTTATAATAGAATAGCCCAGCATCACGATGATAGAGATGCAGGGCAGCAAAAGCTTCCAGATAACCGGGAAGATATCCGAGGCTGAAAGGGAGACTCCTTCACTGGAAATAACTGCGGATGACATATCCATGGTCAGGGAGAAAACAGGAGCTTCAGAAGACGCAGCAAGGTCTGCTCTGGAAGAGTCAAAAGGAGACATAGCAGAGGCAATAATGAAACTCAACGGGGAGACATCCTGAAGAGATAAAGGCAGGGAACCTTGCCTATTTTTTTTATGTCGGAAGCTTCTGCCATTTTCATTCCTACGAGGATGCCTACTGATATTTCCCCAACTGCATTTGCAGTGTAGAAATCAGAAGGATAAAGCAATGATTCTGCTTCTCCCGGGCTGAGCAGATCTCCCTTATAGAATTCTGCATATGTCTCAAGATCCAGTTCCATTTTCCCTTCGCTATGCCTGCTTCCTATCAACTCTCTGTCGCACATCGCCACTATGCTGCCTTCTGGCGTATCATGTATCTTAAGGTATACGCTGCCTGCTGTTGCTTTTTTGCCATCTTCCCTGCTGTTATTTTCATCCATTCATAACTACCTGTACTTGTAGAACATATATGCTGTGGAGATGTAGAACAGCCCGTATCCCATGAGCCATAGTCCTCCATACATGTTGTTAATGAGCATGGCAATTATTCCAAGCACAAAAAGAACTCCGGAAAACACGGTTTCCACTACTGAGTTCTTAAGGGCAAACGTTATTCCTTTATCGGCCTTCAGGAAAGATATTCCCGTCCATGAATTCTTTACTGTGCTGTTGAATATCGCAAGCAATGCGGCTTTAGTCCTTATGAATGCAAGTGCAAAATTCAGCACGAGCATCATGAATCCTTTCCTCAGCGACCCGAAATACAGCTTTGTCACAACTACCGGCGCCAGGAGCGAGAGCGAAAAAGCAAGCACGCCAAGCGTTTCAAATATAATCTCAGCGCTGCCAGAAGTCAACAGGCCGGCTATTCCCGAATTCGGCACAATTGTAAGCCCGGAAAAGACTATTGCCACGGAAACCAGCGTGAATATTATAAGCACTACCGATATGTAATTCAGGCCAAAACCGTGGGTCACGTAGTCTACCATAAGCCACTTTGACTTGGGCTTCTTAGTCTTCTTGCCTAATATCTTACTGACGAAATATCCTAGGAACTGGGTATCTCCATAATTGTATCTCCACTGCTGCTTTGCAAGGTGGCTGAATTTTGTTATAGGCGCACCAAGCGCATAGCTCTTCGGAACATAGAGACTTTCATACCCATTCGCGTCGGATTCAAAACTAAAGAAAGTGTCTTCTGTAACATACTCTGGGAATCCGCCTATTTTCTTGAGGTACGATGTCTTTATCATGCCGCAGGACCCGGCAAAGATCCCAGTATTGTTCAACGCCCTTGAGGGCTGAATGAACTTGAAGAAGAAACCATGGAATATGTCAACCGTGTCTGAGAAGAATGTTCCCTTTTGGAACCTCTTTTCGGTCTGGACATATGAGAGCTTTTTGTTGCTGAAGTAAGGCAGCAGGTCAAGAACGAATCTTTTGTCTGTAAGATACTCATCATAGTCGAATATTGCAAGGAACTCCTCCTTCGCATTCACGCAGAAGTTGTTCAAGGCACCAGCCTTGAAGTTCTTCCTGTCTGTTCTGTGTATGTATGATACTCCTTTTTTGCTTGCAAAGCGCTCTAGCGCATTCCTTATTTTCGGGTCTGTGGAATCATCCAGCAGGTAGAAGCTGATCTTTTCCTTTGGATAATCCATCTCCATAAGCCGCAGAAAATTCTTTTCTGTTATGGCTATATTCTCGTTGTATACCGGCACTATCACCGCTACTGTAGGATATCTCTTGATAGGCTTCAGGCCTTTCTGTATCTTTTCAAGATGCTTGTCATAGAGATATGACCTGTAGTAGCTGTATGACGTAAATGTGTTAAAAAACCCGGAGACCGCGGAAAGCACAAGGAATGCCAAGGCGACTATTTCGGAAAAAACCGTCTTGGTTATGAGCATGATATATATCGAGAATACAATTCCCAGCACCGTAAGCACTGAAAAAAGAAATATCGAGATTCCTCTTAAAGCAAGATTTTTATCCATCGTGACATTCCCCCCACCCGTAAACGGCGTGGGCTTTCCTTGCATTCATGCAATCACTGCATCCTGCAAAGGATCTGTTTTATCGGTTCTCAGTTCTTTGAGTCCGTTTGC
>JAJZIZ010000058.1 GCA_021846005.1 Microcaldota archaeon | reverse complement strand
GCAGTAATTGCGGCAATATAACAGACATGCCACTATCTGCAAGGGAATACAACTGCGACAGATGCGGTCTGCGGTTGGACAGGGACATAAACGCATCAATAAACATACTCAAAAGAGGTAGGGCAGGACTTGTCCAGACTTACGCTCAGGAAGATAATGTAAGACTTCAACAGGAAGCGGTTGTCAAGGAACTGAAAACCGATAAAACAGATCCTTTGCAGGGTGCAGTGATTGCATGAATGCAAAGGAAGCCCGCGCCGTTTACTGGTGGGAGGGTGTCACAATGTCTTATCGTCTACGTTATTCAGGATAATGATCTGCAAAGACATATAGGGGGAAGCCATGATTGTGATGAAATTTGGAGGAAGCTCCATAGCAGATTCCGAACGCATGAAAAACGTGGCAAGAATAATAACAGAAAACCTGAAGAAGAAACCTTTTGTTGTTATATCTGGAATCGGAGGCATAACAGACGAACTTATCGCCATAGGAAAAGCCGCGGCCTCTGGCAAGAGCTATGCGAAGATGTGCGGCAAGGTAAGAAAAAGGCATGCGGATATGCTTGGAGGGCTGGGGCTTGACGCCTCACTTCTCGGCGAGGAAATGCTGCTTCTTGAGAATCTCCCAAAGGCAATAGAAAGAAATGGCACGCTGAAAAAGGAGAAGCTTGATCTCCTTATGTCGCTTGGAGAAAGAATGTCGGTGAAAATGCTTGCAGGATATATGAACAAGGGAGGTTATGCTGCGATTCCGTGCAACTCATATGAGATTGGCTTTATTACTGATTCTAATTTCGGCAACGCGGATGTCCTTCCTGTTGCGTATGCCAGGATTAGAGAATCGTGCATCGGAATGAAAGCGGTGCCTGTAATAACAGGATTCATAGGCAAGGACAAGTCTGGCAATGTGACTACGCTGGGAAGAGGAGGCAGCGATTATACCGCATGCATAGTGGGAGCGGCAATGGACGCGGATGAGATACAGATATGGACGAATGTGGACGGCGTTATGACAACGGACCCGAGGATTGTGCCTTCGGCAAGGAGCATAAAGGAACTGACTTTCAGCGAAGAGGCAGAGCTTGAGTTTTTGGGTGCTGAGACACTCCACCCCAGAGGAATCCGCCCTGCGATGGAAAAAAACATAAATGTCAGGATAATGAACACGCTGAATCCTGGATATAGAGGCACTTTGATAAAAAAAGACGTAGGAATTTCAAAGAGAGTGGCTTCGATAACAAGCAAGAAAGGAATGACGCTGTTCGAGATAACTTCTGAAAAGGGCATGAGGCGTGGTTCTGATCTGGGTCAGCTTATTTCGGAGATGGGAAAGCCGGGCACTGCATTTGATTTTATCTCGGTTTCAAGAAAAGGAGTAATGGCAGCTACCACAACGGCAGATGACAGCCTTGGGGCTTTGGTTAAAAGCCTTAGAGTAGGATACGTTATTAAAAAGCGGGGCAGGATTGCGAAGGTTTCGGTTGTCGGCAAAAATATTTCAGGAATGGAGAATGTCCCTCTGAGAATGATGAAGGCCCTTGGAAAGACAAGGATAATAGCCCTTGAAACAGATATCTCTGAGACAAGTTGCAGCGTTGTTGTCAATGAAAAAGACGCGGATAGAGCTACGGCATTGTTTCATGATGAATTTTTTGGTGGATCCAAATGAAAAAAATAGGCATAGGAGTGCTCGGGGCCACAGGAATGGTAGGCCAGACCATAATAAAACTGATGGAAAATCACCCATGGTTTGAAGTGAGGGAAGTGGCTGCTTCGGAGAAGTCGGCAGGCAAAACCTACGAAGAAGTCATGGTTAACAGATGGAGCGCAAGCGAAGAGATTCCAGAGACGGTAAGAAACATGAAATTGAAGGACGCGAGGCCTGGAATTGACTGCGATATGGTCCTCTCGGCCCTTGATTCTTCAGTTGCTTCGGTGATAGAGAAGAACTTTGCAAAGGAAGGATATATGGTTTCAAGCAACGCCAAGAACCACAGGATGGATGACGATGTTCCGCTCCTTATCCCTGAAATAAACCACGAGCATCTGGCGCTTGTTGAAAGGCAGCGAAAGGAAAGGGGATGGAAAGGATTCATAATAACCGATCCAAACTGCTCCACCATACACCTCTGTCTGGCGCTTAAGCCCCTGGTTGACTCTTTTGGCATTGAGAAGGTTGCAGTGACCACCATGCAGGCTGTGAGCGGTGCCGGCTATCCCGGAGTTCCTTCAATGGACATAATAGACAACGTAGTGCCGTTTATAAAAGAAGAGGAAGAGAAGCTCGAAACGGAGCCGCTGAAGATTTTTGGCATTGAGAAAGGCATGAAAATCCACAATGCAGATATGAAAATAAGCGCGCAGTGCAACAGGGTTTCGGTCAAATACGGACACATGGAGGCCGTAAGCGTCAAATTTTCCAGAAAGCCCGGAAGGGATGAAATAATAAAATCGTTTGAGGAGTTCAGCCCGATAAAAAAACTAGGGCTGCCCTCTGCGCCTAAAAGGCCGGTAATTTATAAAGAAGAAGAAAACAGGCCGCAGAACAAGCTAGACCTCAATGCAGAAGGAGGCATGGCATCGGTTGTAGGCAGGCTCAGGGAGTGCAGCATCATGGATTACAAATTTGTTGTGCTCGGGCATAATCTTGTGAGAGGAGCTGCTGGCGCCGCCATACTTAATGCCGAACTGCTGAAAGCTAAAGGATACCTTGAATGAAATGCCATTACAGGCATGGTATGTTGCTTGACACGCAGAACTAATCTGGCAGCTTGCCCGAATATTCTTCCAGAATCCAAGGCAGCCCATACCTATTGAGCAATTCCATGAACGGATTCGGATCGAATTCCTCGACATTGAAAACTCCCGAACCTTGCCATTTCTTTTGGATTATGAGCATAGCACCGATCATTACAGGAACGCCGGTAGTATAGGATACTGCCTGCGCGCCTACTTCCTTGAAGGCCTCCGCGTGGTCGCATACATTGTATATGTATATGGATTTCTTCTTGCCGCCTTTGGTGCCTGAGATAATATTGCCTATGACTGTCTTCCCGGTATAATTGACGCCAAGCGATGCGGGATCCGGCAGAAGAGATTTGAGGAATTTGAGAGGCACAACCTTCATGCCTTCATATTCGACTTCGTCTATTCTTGTCATGCCTACGTCTTTCAGCACACGCAGATAAGTAAGATATTGTTCTGAAAATGTCATCCAGAACCTGATGCGTTTGAGCCCATTTATATTCTTGGCAAGGGATTCGAGCTCTTCGTGATAAAGAAGATAGCTCTCCTTCTTCCCCACCACAGGATAATCAAATCCGAAATGTATGCTCCCGGAGTCAAGTATTGCGGGGGATTCTATCCATTTGCCGTCTGCCCAGTGGCGCACGGTCTGGGTAACTTCCCTTATGTTTATCTCGGGGTTGAAATTTGTTGCGAATGGATGGCCATGATTGCCTGCATTGCAGTCCAGTATGTCTATGCTGGATATTTCATCAAAGAGGTTTTTCTGGGCGTAAGAACAGAATATGTTCGATACTCCGGGGTCGAATCCGCACCCCAGGACGGCGATAATGCCTTTCTCCTTAAACTTCTCCTTGTATGCCCATTGCCAGCTGTATTCGAAGTGGGCAGTATCAAGAGGCTCGTAGTTTGCAGTATCAAGATAATTTACCCCTGATTCGAGGCATGCGTCCATTATGCTTAAATCCTGGTAGGGAAGCGCAACATTTATTGCCAGATCTGGTTTGAATTCCTTCATCAGCGAAGCCAGCTCCTGCACATTGTCCGCATCAACTTGCGCAGTAAGTATCTCCTT
>JAJZIZ010000057.1 GCA_021846005.1 Microcaldota archaeon | reverse complement strand
GGATTGCTGCTGAAGCTCTTCCCAATGTTCACCGGGTCGGTATTTGAAAACATAAATATAATCAACCTGACTTCTGACAGCTTCTACTCCTCCATACCGAGACCTCCTGCGCACGGGGTAAAGATACTGATACTTAACGTCAGCGGAAGCAATTCTCAGAACTCGCAGTTCAATTACAACATGACAATTCCGTATCCGTGCGGCGAAGCCTCACCGACTCCTTACATACTGCAGTCTGGAAACTGGGTGCAGGTATCCTCATACATAAAGAACACGACTTCATGCACGCTGAAGTTCAATGTCACTGCGGATCCGGTTGTCGGAGTCTTTGCAAATGAAACTCCTATTTCCGTATCGATATCTCCTTCATCACAGCAGTCTATAACCAGTCCCCTCCGCATTCTGATCATGGCATATCTTTTCCTTCTCCGCCTGCAAGTAATATGCCTCCACTGGATCATTCGAATAGCGGGGTATCTGTAATTTCTCCAATAACATATTGGTAACACCTGACATGGCATGCGCCAATTATAAGATCTGTTTTCCTAAAGAATGGTCCAGATTCATGAACGATTTCGGAAACCTGAAAGGCGCGCCTATCTTGCTCTTATTCATTTTTTCAATTCCTTTGTCAGTTCTTCACGAAATCAAAGCTGAGATAAAAATCATCCTATACTACATGCCTCTTATCTCTCTTCCATTGTTCGCTGTTATCTTATGTTTCTTTTTATCCCGTCTGTTTATTTTTCTATTTTTATATTGTCCTAGATTGCTGGCTCTATCCGCGCTGCCGCCAAAACAACACAAACTATTGGTTTTTAACCTCTAAGGATCAGGAATGGCAGAATATTCAGAAGTCTTCTGAATCATTCAACACCACGGCAGATAGCATGTTTTTTTATATTTTAATTGAACATATCTGCAATATGGATACTAAAGCTGCAAAAGGCAAACCGGCAGGAAACGCAAGGCATTATCTAAGCGACATCGCAAGGCAATCGTCCAGGAACGCTGCAGTATCTGATTTTCCATCTTCTGTCATATCCGGCATCGATGAAACACCATGCTTTCTCGTAGGAGAAGCCCCTCTGCGCAGAAATCTTGAACTTATAAAATCGATAAAAGAAAAGACAGGCGCCAAAGTGTTTCTTGCGCTCAAGGCGTTTGCCATGCATGAGGTCTTTCCAATAATTGCCGAATACCTTGACGGCGTATGTGCAAGCGGGCCTATCGAAGCGAGGCTAGGAAAAGAAAAATTTGGCAAAGAAGTCCATACTTTCGGTCCTGCATATTCTGAACGCGACATGCGTGATATGCTGAAGTATTCCGATACAATAATATTCAATTCCGTTTTCCAGTGGAAGAAATACCGCGGGATGATAGCAAAGAGCGGCCGGAAAATAGAGATAGGGCTCAGGCTAAATCCCAAGTATTCGGAAATAGAAACAGATCTATACAATCCTGCATCACCTGCCGCAGGGCTTGGAATACTTCCTGAAGAACTTAAAGGCGAAGACTTGGCTGGCGTTGACGGCCTGCATTTTCATGTATTATGTGAAAACAATGCCGATGCGCTTGTGCATGCGCTTGGACACTTCGAAAAGCTTTATGGGGAATATATTCCCATGGTCAAATGGGTAAATTTCGGCGGAGGCCATCACATAGCAAGAATTGACTATGATCTTGATCTTCTTACAGAAACCATAAATGTGTTTAAGAAAAAATACAATGTTCAGGTGCATCTTGAGCCTGGTGAAGGCATTGTCTTGAACACTGGCGTGCTGATTTCTACTGTCCTTGACATCGTGCATGAAAACACAGAGGGAATGGCGGTCGCAATTCTTGACACCTCAGCGGAGACACACATGCCCGATGCGCTTGCGATGCCTTATTCTCCTGACATAATCGGGGCAGGAGGACCTGGGGAAAAGAAATACGAATACAGAATTCGCGGGATGACCTGCCTGGCCGGAGACATAATAGGCGATTATACTTTTGACGAACCGTTGAAGCGCGGAGACAAGCTGGTTTTTCTTGACATGGCTCTCTACACCATGGTAAAAACCACAACATTCAACGGAGTCAGGCTTCCATCGATCGCCTTTATTGACATGAAAAACCAGTTAAAGATCGTCAAGTGCTTTGGCTACGAGGCTTACAAAGACCGGCTTTCCTAAGACTGCCATTATTGAAATGTCAGGTGTAGTGCATTTTCCATTTTAGCACCATCATTGCGGCAGCCACGCAGATAAACGACTCGATGACAAATGCATACGCCGCGGCATACATCATAGGCTGGAATCCAAAAGCTCCCTGCAAGAGCACCGCGGCGGATCCTGAAGGGAGAAGCAGGAAAACGTAGAGCAGGGGCCTCGGCAGCTCAGTGTAAGGATAATAGATCGGCGGGAAGAGAGTAAGTGCAAGCGTAAGTATTCCTGTCCAGCTCCAAATGCCTCTGGTATGGCTAGGAAGGAACGAAGCGCTGAACGCTATGAAGGATATGGCAAAATAAAGCATAATCATCACTGCCGCCGCAAGCAGCGCAAGCATTATCGTGAATATGTGGTATGCATACCCTATCACTATGAAAAGCATTACGCTCGGCAGTGCAAAAACGAGTTCAGAGATGACAAAACCCAATATGTACTCGAATGACGTTAAAGGCGTAGCTATGAAAAGGTCGTAGAACTTATGCTGTATCCTAAGCTGCGCCGCATCGTTGAGCGTGTTTATCCCGTTTGTTGCAAATACTGATATCAGGCCTCCTACTATTGCCAGCGGCACAAGCTTTCCCGAGGATATCATGCCTAGTATGAAAAGCAGCGACAATGGTATCAGGAGCGAATATACGATGTAAGAGGCAAACCTTCTGGTGGTCCTAAATCCGTATATCTTTCCAAAAGTATATATGAATCTGAAGTTCATTCAATCCCGCCCATTATGAAAAGGTCCTCAATATCCACCTGCTTAACCTCATAGCCCTTCCTGGCATACCGCAGCGCAAGTTTTTCATCTACGTATGATATTTTGGTGCCTCCCATCTCATACTGCCTGTCTCCCACTCCTGCTCCTTCTATTCTCATAATGCCGCGGCTCTTCCGCAACAAACTCTCCGCGCTGCCCTGCATTATAGCCCTTCCCCTGTCTATAAGTATTATTTCGTCTCCCAGTGCCTTTGCTTCTTCCATATAATGCGTAGTAAGCACAGTTCTGCCTTTCAGCTTTTTCACAGCAGACCAGACTTCCATCCTCGATATTGGATCCAGGCCGACAGTCGGTTCATCAAGGAAGACGAGCTCAGCATCAGAAGCTAAAGCCATTGCCACGAATATCTTTCTCTTCATGCCTCCGGAAAGCCTGTCGGAGCTCTTGTCTTTGAATTCCAGAAGGCCAAGAAGTCTCAATGCCTCTTCTGATTTTCTGGATATCTCCTCTTTTGGGAAGCCCCTTGCCGCGAGATATATTTCAATATGTTCTTGCGGAGTAAGAAAACCAAGCACCTCAGCCTCCTGCGGTATGCTTGCAATCTTCCTGCGTATGTTTTCCGAGTTCCTTACTGCGTCGTGCCCCAGTATTGAGACCTTGCCAGATGTAGGAAGCAGCTGTGTAGAGAGAATTCTCATGAGAGTGGTTTTGCCCGCGCCGTTCCTGCCTATTATCACGGTTGTCTTTTTGTTTATGGCGATGTTCAACGAATCCAAGGCAAGATGTCCGTCTTTGTATCTCTTGACAAGTTTTTCGGCCTTTATTATGTGCATTCGTATCCCTTCTGTCACAGATTCGTGACACCCTCCCACCCGTAAACGGCGTGGGCTTCCTCTGCGTTCATGCAATCACTGCATCCTGCAAAGGATGTGT
>JAJZIZ010000056.1 GCA_021846005.1 Microcaldota archaeon | reverse complement strand
GGTTCCACTGGCAAAGCGCTGAGCTTCCCGGACGTCTCGCTTATCTCGGCATCTATGAATTTGCCAAGGTCGAATCCGTCATTTGTTACGACTTCCTTTCCCACGAGTTGCTCTGCAATCATGTATTTTACCATTCTAGCACCTTTAACCTCGATATTACCTTAGGATATCTACATTGGTTAAGTTTATATAACTGTGCCATCGGAAATGAAAAGCAGATGACAAGGACAAATGGCATTGCGTTTCAATGGCAAATGCCAGAAAATCCGAAAGTTGCTGTTTTGAGATCAGGCTTCTGGCTCTGTCTGGCATCCTCCCGCAGCTGAAGGCCGTGGGTTTCCTTAGCATTCATTTAATGTGGCCTTCCATGGCGGCCTTGCTTATTGTATGCAAAAAGCATAAAAACTCCAGATGAGGAGATTATCTGAGCGAAATGGCAAAGGAGGATGGCATGCTTCTCCTAAAGGACAAGCAGGCCAGGATTATACTGACATTGGCAAGTGTGGAGAAAGAGTGGCATCTTTCAAGCATAGCGAAGGAAACCGGCGTTACCTATATACATACCAGCAGGTTTGTCAGCAGATGCGAAGAGAAAGGGATAATGGGCTCGGAACTTCACGGCAAGCTCAAGAAGATATTTCTGACTGAGAAAGGAAAGATGATAGCTTCGGACATTAAGAACATAATAGCCAGAATGGAAAGTACGGAAAGGCCGGAGGGCTTGGATCAGGAGGCGGTCAGACAGCCTCTATCAAAACCCGTTTCCTCATAGAATTTAGCACATGGGCATAATCCCTGTAGTGCACAAAGGAGGTTATAGTTACAGTATATTCGCCAGGATCAGTGGATATGCTGCTGTATAGGTCAATATTTGCAAGTTTCTCTTCGTTAGGAGGTATGGTTCCAAGTCTTATCTCTTTTTCTTTTGAAAGGCTTGTTGAATCCAGGCCTATCTGTTTAGGCACGCTTATAACGACAGAACACATGACAGGCTCGCCTGTCAGATTCTTGAGGGTGACCATTAAAGTCGATGAACTGTTTTCCCTGGACTTCAGTTTATAAGGAACGAATTCGGTCTTTATCTGATAGGGAAACCTGCCTTCAAGCTCAGATGAAACATTCTTTTTACCGAAAATATCCATTAATCCCATAACGTCAACCCGCAGATATTTCATTTGAAGCGTATGCGCCTCCGGTGCCTATCACATTTATCTTGTAAGAATTACCATTTATTAGACTTATGCTCACAATCCCGTTACCCGCACTGAGGCTTCCCTTGTACGATAGCGTTGCGGTCTTACCAGGCTGCAGAAGGTATCCAAGCTGCTGGCCGCTTGTTATGCTCTGCATTGATATTGTCGGAAGCAGCGATGAGTTCTCTTCCACGAAAAATGAAACATAATGGAATTGTGACTGTATTCTGGCAAGATTTTTTGGATAGTTTGCCGCGGCCTCTTTCTTTGCGTTGGATATCAGGCTCCTTATGTTTGATAATGACGAGGCGTTTATCTTCCCAGAGGATATCCCTTTTTCGAGGCTGCTCTCGAGAGAGGCTGAACTGCTGCCATTTATCGAGATTGAATTCACTGACGCAGAGAGATTTGACAGCAGGCCGTTTATCAGGCTCTGTGACTGGCTGGAATTGAGATTTGTCGATATTTGGTTTATCTGTGAACCCGAAAGGTTTAACTGCGAGGCGATTTTAGATACTGTGGAAGCTGCGAAGCCTGGCAGTTTGGTAAGATTGCCTGAAGAAAGCTTTGAGACTGCAAGACCTGTAAGATTCGTGGTCTGGTTGTTTATCAGGTATCCAAATGCGGAATTTATCGCGTTGAAGGTCTCGTTTATCAGAAGGCTGTCGGTCACGTGCCCAAATGACGGAGGAACTTCTGCAGAAGGATTTATGCTGCTTATCTTCACGGACTCGTTTCCGGAAAGCGAAAGCAGGTAGAGTGTCACAGGAGCGCTTGAATTATCCTCAACTGTTACGCTGATGACGCTTGCGTTGCCTTGCTGCTCCACCGACGATGAAAGTATTCTTATGGAAGGTTTCTGGCTTTCAAGCGCTGATTTTTCCGTGGCGCTGAGGGCTTGATGCAGGCCCACATATGAATTCTGCGATTCCGGAAGCAGGATTGCAGTGGGAAATGCGGAAAGGAAGAAAGTAGATGAGTTATCGGCAAATGATGTCGAAACTGATGAAGATATGCCAAGCAGTGCGCTAAGCGCTCTTGACGATCCGGCCTTTCCGGAGAGAGTAAAGTTAATACCATGCTTAGGTATAGTAAGAATATACTGAGTGCCGTTTATGACTATGGTTCCCGAGGTTATGTTGAATCTGGCGGCGTTTGGCACTGTTCCGGCAGGAAGGCTCGCCTCGGATAGGGTCTGCGATTGGTTTCGCAGTGCAATAAGATTAATAGTGCCATTTGAACCGGTATTTATCCACGATGTGCCGGAAGAATTCCTTACCTGCAGCTGAAGCCCCGAGTAGGATATGTTGATGCTCTGTGTTCCAAGAGGTGCGATTGAAGGATCTGTAACTTTCACATAGACCGTCGTGTAGCCTGAGAGTGCGCCAGCCGGATTGATGTAAAGGTACGCAGCAAACATCACTGCAATTATGAATAGCAGTGCTAACAGAGTGGCTATGCCTTTCTTCACTGATATGCACCTCCCGCAGGAAAGCCAGGCAAGGCCTTTGCGCATGTTTGATATGTTCCCAGCATCATTACCATCCTCATGCCAATAGTTATTGCCATGTAGAGTTTATACGCTTTGCTGGGCTTGCGATGGCACACTGGGACAGCGAAATGGCGCTTTTGAACACAGGGATTCATGCGTACATCGACTGGTCAGGAGGCGGCGGAACTGAGGGACTTCCCATCTGGTCCTGGTGCTCCTTGAGCTTTTTGAGCAAGTCCTTTATCTTAGCCTCTACGAGCTTCGCCTCCTTGTCAAGTTCCTCCAAGTCTATCTTCATGTTCATTATCTTGTTAAGGCCCGTTATCGCCAGCTCGGCATACTTCGGATCGGTTATTGCGGGGTTGACTTCAACGAGTATGTCGAATGCAGGGATCCCGAGATCCATAGAGTAATTTAACAGTGAAGCGCTTATGCCGGCTATTATGCCGTCCTTTATCGGAGTTATGCCGAGCTTCTTTGCCGCGTCATTTATGGCCGGATCGATGGAGATTATGTATATCTTGTCGCTTGGCTTGTTTACTGGAAGACCGCCGACCGAGGCTATCTTGGATATGCCGTACTTCCTTGCGAATGAGAGAAGCTCCTGGGTAAGCGCATATGAGAGGTTTGGAGGAATGGCGAATTCTGACATCACGAGAACAAGCTTGAGGTCCTTGCTTTTGTATATCCTTGCGGGAAACATAGGCACAGTATCATGCACTGCCGAAAGGGGAGGGAAATAATCGCTGTCTATCCTTCCGATGATCTCCATGTCAAGCTTCTCTATTATGTAGCTGCCTGACATTGCGCCTACAAGTCCGACTCCCGGAAATGCTTCAAGAAGCGTGTATCCCTTCAGGTTCTGATCTTTGTTCATTTTTATTTGTATCATAAAACCAGTAGATATGCCTAAGTCGGTTTATTTATTTCTTTCTTTCCGCTTTGGCTTTTTGAAGCTGTGCTGTTTTTGCAGCTGATTGTTTTTTGTTGATCTGCGGGAGTGTGGGTTTAGTGACACCCTCCCGCGGCTGAATGCCGTGCTTCCAATGGCGGAGCTATCGGTCAAGATGCCCACCAATTATAGTTCCTGACTCAACGACAACCGCCTCCCCATCGGAAGGTCTTGCATCGACTTCACAGGCTTGACTTTCCGAATGTCCTCCGGTAGCTCTTTTGAGTATATTC
>JAJZIZ010000055.1 GCA_021846005.1 Microcaldota archaeon | reverse complement strand
AGTTCTATTACGTCATCAGATGAGGAGCGGATCGCCCCCAGAGCTTCTAAATATGCCATTGCAGGTATGTCCTTGTTTTGGGAAATTTTCTCCCCGTCAGATGAGCTTGCTGACTTTCCAGTCTCGACCTCGATTACTTTAATGGGCCTGATGTCTCCGATGTCATAGCCGCTTTCCTTCAGTCTTTCTATTGCCACGTAATCAAATGGGGCATGACCAGGAACGCTCATGACAATTCCAGTCCCCCTTTTCTCCTCAACGAAAAATCCAGGCAGCAGCGGGATCTCTGTGCCTGTTGCAGGGGTTATGCATTTCCTCTGCAGAAGTTCACTCCCCTCCAATTCTCTAACAGTCTCAATCTTCAGCTGGTACGAAAGGTTTTCCGCTGCGGCTTTTGAAAGAAGATATTCTCCTTCATGGCCTTCGATTCTGCATATGGAATACATCGCATTCTCATTGACAAACAAATTTGTGACTCCATGTATCGTTTCAGGCCTGAATGTCGCGCACATTGCACTTGCCGCAGAACCAGATACCTTGAACTTCACCGCTGTTATTCTTTCTATCTCAGGTTCGACATCTTTTCGCGTGTCATGCATGCCCACGGCGTTGTTTTCATTTGGGCACCACCCTACCGGGTGCTTTCCCACTGTCAGATAGCCTTTTTTGTTAAGTATGCCGAATTGCCATTCTACAAACTTGCTGAATACCGGATCTATGGATATAAATTTTCGTCTCCAGTCTATGCTGTACCCTGCCTTTTTCATGCCCTTCTGGATCTCTTCTATGAAATAGCTTGTTATAAATACAGGATCAGTCATTTTGCTTATGTCTTCGTCGGGAATGTGAAACATTTTCAGGTCGGCAATCAGGCTTTTGTCTGCTGACTTTATTCTTTTTGCAAACGCAAGCACAGGAGTGCCGGTTGCGTGGAAACCCATCGGATAGAGAACATTGTAGCCTTTCATCCGTTTGTATCTTGCAAGCGCGTCTGCAGTGCCGTATGTACGCAGATGGCCGACATGCTGCGGCCCGTTTGGATACGGGAATGCAGCAGTTACGAAATAGGGGTTCTTGCTGTTTACGCCGCTCTCGAATATCCGCGCATCTGCCCAGGCCTTCTGCCATTTTTCTTCTATTTGAATATAGTCAATCATAAACTCAGTATAACATCTTAGGATAAATATTAATATTACATCTTCAACAAGACCCTGAACGCAAAATTTACTGCCGATGGCCGTAAATAGTTATATATACCTTATTCTACTATTAAAATAGTATAAATTTACACTATGTGTTGCGATGGGAGTTCAAAATCCACTGGAAGAAGGGATAAGCAAGACCATCGAAAGTTCACTGCGCAATTGGATGCTGAAGTCCATTATACTGAACAAGGTAAGCAGAAAGGAATCATATCCTTATGATTTTTATAAAAAACTGAAGGAAGCTGACATATCCCTGTTCAAAGGAGTAAAGAAAAGCGAGGTATACAATGTTTTCAATTCATTGGAATCCAAAGGCCTGATAAAAGGAGAGGCAAAAATGTCCGGAAAACGCATGCAGAGAGAATATGCCATAACAAAGAAAGGAGCAAGAGTCAACGCCATGATAAGAAGGAAGATGAAGAAAAATATAGAGAACATCAAGATGTTGATGGATTATGACTCAGAATGATTTATACTCGGTTGAAATAACAGGCCTGAAGAAAAAATTCGGCGACTTTGAGGCAGTGAAAGACATAAGCTTCAAGATCAAGAAAGGAGAAATATTTGGCATACTCGGTCCAAACGGCGCAGGAAAAACAACAACGCTGAACATGATACTCGGACTTCTGCGCCCGACTTCAGGCAAGATAATCATCGAAGGCTATGACAATTCTTCAGAAGGCGAAAAAATAAAGCAGTTGATAGGATTTATGACACAGGAGACTGTCGTTGACAGTTACCTCACCGCAAGAGACAATCTCCGCATATTTGCAAAGCTCTACCATATACCGAAGGAACGGATTGCTGAAAAGGTAAACCATGCGCTCGAAGAAGCGAATCTGACCTCATTCGCAGATGTTGCCGCTGGGACATTCTCCGGAGGAATGCAAAGGCGCCTCAACCTCGTAAAATCCATGATACAGGAACCCTTGATACTCATACTTGACGAGCCTACTACCGGGCTTGACATACAAAGCCGGGTAGGCATGTGGGACGAGATAAAAAGGCTGAGAAGCAAAGGAATAACCATAATACTGACTACCCAGTACCTTGAAGAGGCAGATCAGTTATGCGACAGGATAGCCATAATAGACCACGGCAAGGTCATGGCCATAGGCACTGCTTCGGAGCTGAAAAAAACAGTCTCAAAGGGCAACATGCTCAGCATAAAGGTGGGGCTGAAGGACAGGACCGAAGTCTCAAAAATTCTCAAATCAAAGCTCAAGTTGGACTTTGACGAAAAGGATGACGGACTTTTTGTGATATCAACTGAAGACATACAGCTGGACAGGCTTATCAAGGTTGCAGAGGAATTGAAGAAAAACAAAGTGGAAGTGCATACAATAGGCATGCATCTGCCGACAATGGATGACGTTTTCATGAAACTTACCGGATCGAGCATAAGGGATTCGACAGGAGACCAGAAGGCAGGAAAGAACATAGCCAAGATGGGATGGGGAGGAAGGAGATAAGATGGGACTCTTAAACGATTCTATAACGATATTCACAAGAGAGATGCTTATATTCAAAAGCAATCTCAAGACAAACCTAATCCGTTCCATGATATTTCCGCTTATAATCATAATATTTTTCGGTAACCTCGGCAGTGGTGTAAACAATATACCTGTGGCAATAGCAAACTATGCCAACAACCAGGTATCCAACCAGTTCATAAACAGCCTCGAGTCGGGAAGTACGCTTAGCGTGAAGGCGATCACAAACGAGCAGGAAGGGCTTTCCATGCTACGATCGGGAACGATATCCTCACTCATAGTGATCATGCCCTCTTTCCCGAAATTGCAGGGAGGCCAGCCAAGCGTCTATGTCTATTACGCCACAAGCCAATTCTCGGAATCGGGAGTCGCAATACCTCTGATTGAGCAGACCGTATCAAAGTACAGCAGTTCGCAGGTGAGCAGCGTTTCAGTTCAAAGCGACGTCAATGCCGTTTCGACTCAAGGAACCAATAGCAGCTATAGGGATTTCCTGATTGCAGGAGTGATACTAATGTCTGTTGCTTTCGGGGCAGTATTCGGAGGAGGAATGTCCATAATAGTAGACAGGCAGCTTGGAAACATAAAATCTTTTCTTATTACTCCAATAAACAAGAATGCGATAGTCCTAGGCAAGCTTTTCTCCGGGACATTGCAGTCAATGATATACGGGATTCTTGCCCTCATACTTGGAATAATCCTGGGAGGCAGCATCGCTATGGGAATAGCAGGGCTCATATGGATAATACCACTGATACTCTTTGTAGGCGCAGCGTTCAGCGGCATTGCCATAATGCTGGGGTCAAGGATAAAGACCATCGAGGTATACACCATAGTGGCACAATCGATAACAATGCCTGCGTGGTTTTTGTCAGGAGCATTCTTCCCGGCATCATCATTTCCTGCAATACTGCAGCCTTTCAACATAGGGGATCCTTTGACATATGCCACTGACGGAATAAGAGATGTCATGCTAAACGGCTTTTTTCCGTTCAGCCATATCCTGCTGGATTTTGGCGTTGTCATTGCATTCGCAATAGACGGCATTATAGTGAGTTTCGTCCTATTTAAGAATACTATTGAATAAAATAACAAGTGAGATGAATGGAAAAACAAAACCTGATTTACCTTCTGATATCGGTGGCTGCAGTAGTGCTGCTCCCTGCGGCTCATGCCGCATCGATAGC
>JAJZIZ010000054.1 GCA_021846005.1 Microcaldota archaeon | reverse complement strand
AGTCACGCGTTGCGAGCTTGATTAATGCAATATGTAGATATACACTTATTCGAGCGCGATCACGGCACGGCAAAGCGGCATCAATGACAAAGCACAGACTGCGAATTATCTGCTTCCCGTAACAAATTCGTTTCCAAAGAGATATTCGTCATTCATGCCCGAATTTATGAGAGGGGTTATCCTATATCCCGAAACGATTTTGCCGTTGTCGTTTATTTTTATTGGCACAAGGCGTAGGCTAATCCTTTCCATTTCCATTTTGGAACTGCTGCCTTCAGGAAGAAAATATTCTTGATGTGGCTGCGTAAGCATGGGAATTTTTGATATTTCCTCGCTCATTATCCCGGTGAAGGTGCCGCTTCCTGCTGTTCCTCCCCTAAAAACATGTTCCAGGGATGGAAATACCTTCATTACGGTTTCACCGGTGCGTAGATCTTGCGCTTCCATTTTCACAGTGTTTAAGGTTATTTTTAATGACAGGGATATTGTGTCCCCTGCCTTTATCCCGCCCCGGCTGAATGAGAGTTCTGATGCGTCTTCGTTGGAAGAAAGAATCTTGGTGTTGTCTTTCCAGACATTGTATGCCAGGCTGAAGTTGTGCTTCTCTGCAAGATAACTGACTCCCCACTGATACCATATGTGGGAAGTTGCCCCGTTGACAAGGTTTAGATACTCCACTGCGCCTTTATCGCTGAATGGCACTGCCTTTATGGTCGCCTTGACTTCGTTTGTATCGCTGCGAAACATGGCATAGAGCTGATTGTAGTATAAAGGATCCTGGTTTACAGGCTCTGCTTTTTTTTCTTGTGGCGTATATTCAAAATATCCCATTAAAAGTGCCAAAGCCGCAGTCGATGAGATAAATCCCTTTGCCAGAAGACCAGAACGTTTGCCTTCCTTGCGTTCCGGTATGGAAGAAATGGCATCAGTTCCACGTTCGGTTAACATGCCTCCCTGCATTCGCTCTAACCCTCCCTGCGGAGGTTTTCTTACAAACATTTTCCCAACCCACTAATAATTTCGCATGGGAAATTCTAAATATGTTTTCTGCAGATAGGATAGATTACAGCTTTTGCTTTTGAAAACTTTCCACCGGACTGGATTTGCGACATGTTGTCCGGAAAGAAAAAATTGCAAGCGCAGACATCAGGAAGATGAAAGAAGAGCCCACAGACGGAAAAACTAAGTTGATGCAGATATGAAAGATTTTGGATATAGATATCTGGAATTTACAAGGCTTTTCAGAAGCATAGCGCTGATTTACACGACAATAGCCATGCCGCTGTATCTTGTGGCTTTGCACGTTAACATAATTTACATCGGCCTTGTAGTCCTTAGCGTCATGCTCTTCAACATAGGAGTGACTTTCACATCTGGAATGATAGGGGACAGGATAGGCTACAAGTATTCGCTGCTTATAGCCGAGGCGCTTGCGTTCATAGGCATAACAATACTGGCATTTTCCACCAATGTCTACGTCATAGTAATAGGGATAATAATAAGCGGAGTGAGCGGTTCGGGAGGGGCGCTTAGAGGCTCGATGTCCGCAGGACTTAACGCATTCATAGCCAACAACTGGAAAGAAAACAATGAGCGGGCAAAAAGGCTTGCAGGTGTCTTTATGTTCGGCGCTGTCGGAAGCGTGATAGGGAGCAGTCTTCTCTACTTCAACGCGCCGATAGAGGCTGCGTTCGGAAGGCTTGGGGCATACAGGGTCATCTTTATGCTATCCAGCATACTGCTGCTTGTCTCGCTCGTGCTTTTGCTGAGGCTTGAGGATACCGAGAGACCGAAAAAGACCTCAAGGATTATGAAAAACGAGAGCCTGAGATACTCGCTAAGGGTCATCGGCTCCAACCTGATAACAGGCATGGGAATAGGCCTCGCCATACCGCTAATGCCCCTTTGGTTCGAGCTTTCCTACAAGCTCAGCACAACCCAGCTCAGCTACATATTCATTGTTTATTACGCAGTGGCAGGGATCGGCTCGGTTGTGGCAAGGAAGGTGACACAAAAAGTGAACCTGGTCAACCTGGCGTCGCTTACCAGGAGCATGAACGGCGTCTTTCTTATAGTCATGGCGCTCTCCCCGTTCGCCATACTTTCCGCAATAATGTATGAGCTTTTCAGCTTCTCCTCCTCGATAGGGGCGCCTTCAAGATCTGCAGTCAATATACGAGGAATCAACAAGGAGGACTATGGCACCGCATCGACGATACAGGGCATCTCGATATCATCATCGCAGCTTACCAGCGGATTTAGCGGCGCTTTGATGGATTACTCGCTTGAACTTCCGCTGCTTGCAGGAGGAATCCTGCAGTGTGCAGGAGGATTGGCCTACAAGAAACTCATGGGCAGAAGCTATGAGGAAAACAGCAGAAAGACCGAAAACAAAAAGGAGGTAAGAGATAAACGCATGCCTGTGAAATCTTGAGTGCGCCCCACAAACCATTTTAAATATTAACTGAGATAAGAGAACAAGCCTAGAATAGCGGTATAATGAAAGTTTTCAAGAAGGACAATAAACTCATGGTACATGTATCTCCAGAGGTTGCTAAAGCTCTCGGGATAGAGGAGAACGACGAAGTTGATTTTTTCAAGTACAATGACAAGGCTTTCCTCTTTCTTAAGAAAGATGCAATTTTAGGGCTAGTCACAGGCAGCATACCAGTGGAAAGGCCAGTGATACAGCGCGGCAACGATTATATAAGCAACGAGGAACTGTTGGTACTAAAAAAGCTTGACACCGTCAGATACCAGCAGCGAACCAAAAGGAAGATCGAGGAGATGCTCAGCAAGGATGAGAACATGCTGTTGCAGGAGCTGATAGCAAAGAAGGCGGTGAGCGCCTTTAGGAAAGACGGGCAGGAATTATACGGAATATCCAAGCCCATATACGACAAGTTTCTGATGCGGAAGAAGGTCGCAAACCAGGCGCCTGCTGCACGGAAGGAAGAAGAGCCTGTGGCAATAATGCCAAAAGTCCAGTTGAGCGGCCATATAGACGGACCGTATGGCCATCTTATAAAGATGCTTGAAAATGAAGGATTCCTAGTAGTACAGACGGAAGCCGAAGCCGGTGGAGTTTCACTTGCGCTTGAAGACAGCATAAGGAGAGGAAAGGTACTCGGAACGAGATCATTCAACAAAAAGTTCTACATAGTGACAAGACAGTTTTTTGACATGCACAACGGAAAGATAATATCAGCAATGAGAGAAGGCATGGAAAAGACGCAGGAAATAGCAAGGAAGGCCAATCTTCCAGAGGATGGGACTAGGGCGATACTGCAGCTGCTTGCGGAAAGCGGGGATGCCAGGGAGAAGAAAAAGGACAGTTTTACCCTCGCCTGATCTTGACCGCCACTGCATGAATCAGAAATATTGAACTTCAAATTTAGGATAAAAGAGATAGACATGTCAGATTATTTTGAAGATTATATAGCTAGATAATTGCCATGAAGGAAAAAAATAAGAACGAAGTAAATCCACTTGTGCATTATGGAAGGTTCGTCATTGCAATATTTGCCATACTCATAGCTGCAGGGCATCTGCCATATTCTTCCCTCCCCACAGGAGGCGGTGCTGCACACCGCCCAGCAAACTCGTCATCAGGACAGCACTACAGTGCCATTCCGTTGGGCTTTCAGGCACTTGGATTCTGGTTTGACATCGAGACAATTGCATATACCGTGATAGCTGTAGTCTTTCTTTTGGGAATACGTAGATGGTATGCCGCCGCTACGCTGTTCAATGGCTTCAATGTAGTATTGTACTTTCTTTCAGGATATACCGCAATCCCAGGAATTACGAGCATGGCCTTCGGAAGCAGGCTGAATGCGCTTACAAGCTCTCTGCCTAACGCAGTCATGATAATAAGCTGGCTTGCACTTCTTGTCTTGAGCATAATCTTTCTCAAGTATGACAAAGGATCGAAGCTTGAAAATGAATTGTAAATTACTGCAAAAGGCAGAAGACTCCTAAGCCATGAGTTGCAAGCATAACGTGACATCCTCTCTCAACTAAAGGTTGAGAGCTTCCCCTGTGTTTGCAAGGTATGTTCTCAGTTCTTCGGGAATTGCCTCCTGTTTAGGTCTTACGTTCTCTCCCTGAGCGTGACTTTCCC
>JAJZIZ010000053.1 GCA_021846005.1 Microcaldota archaeon | reverse complement strand
TTGAAACAACACTGCAGTTTTCTATGCCAAGCTTATTTATGGCCACTGCGGCGCTGGCAAATGCCGGATCTGAATTGCCGTATGACATTTCAAGAGAATGAGATCCTATGAGGGATATGGTTGCAAGCATTGCGATTGCGGAAAATGCGAAAAGCAAGGAGTAGATTGCAGGCTTTAAGTATGCCGTCGGAACTGTCTGGATTCTTGTAGAGATCAGATACGCAAGAACGAGAGCCAGCGAGAAGAAAAGGAAGTAGCCATACCGCGATTGGTCGAATGCGGATTCATGTATGCCAAGTATCAGAAATTCAAGCGCTGCGAGCATTAGGAAGACGAAGATCAGGAGAAAGTTCCTGTTTCCATTCCATTTGAATGCATGGACGATGTTCTTTTTTATCCCGGAGATCCCTTTCTTCAGAGGTTTGGAATATATCACAACGAGAACCAGAATGGCAGGCACAAATCCCGCTACTATGCTTGCCAGCGCCGCCGCAGAGAAGGAACTGGACATGGTGCTTTCCAGTGAGACCCTTATTGATGAAAGATAGCTGAAGAACGGATTCCCGAATGCCGCGTAGTTGAATAGAAGCCATGGCGCTGTTACAAGAAACAGGGCAATGTAACTATAGGCTATTTTTTTCCTGTCCCCAGCAAAAATGAGAATTGGGAAAAATATCAATGCAGTGTATTTGGATAGGCATGCTAGCCCCATGACCAGCCCTGACTGCCACCTGCCTTTGCGGAGAAGCGCAAGTGATATCATCATCAGCGATAAGGATAGCATTTCCTCACTGTTGACCATGAACGGAAATATGACAAGATAAGGAAGCACAACCAACGAACCCAGTATCAGGTAATCTGTTCCTATGCTTTCCGAGAGATAGATAGTTGCCATCAGAAGCAGCAATACCATAAGTATAAGATAAGCCGGAATCGCATAGGTACCAGCCATCATTGAAAGAACGCCCAAAACAAGAATGCTTAGAGGTGCCCTGTACGGTTCGAAGTATAAGCTTTTTGTCTCGACTATGCCAAAATTCATGGAGGTTGTTCCTGCAATGCCTGCCTCTTTGAGAGTCTGGAAGAATCCCGGGGAGAATATGTACCTGCCGCTGATGTAATGGGCAGTGAAATCCCAGCCTACGCCGAATGCAAGATACGCCTTCATCACGGCAATGCCAAGAAGCAGATACAGGAGACATAAGCCGATAAGCCGTTTATTCATGCCAAGTTACATGCGTTTTGATTATTTATAGATAATAGTCATCCATAATCACAGGCTGATCGCAGACATAGATAATATGGAAGCAGGGACCTGTAGAAAATTTGGCAGTGCGAAGCAGCCTGCGCTTAAAAGAAATCGCCAGGGTAGGGATTCGAACCCTAAAGCCCCGAAGGGCACTGGTTGGCCTGTCTCGTCTCGCATCATCTTGTTTCAGCTCTTGAGAAAATCTCAAGACCAGCGCGTTACCAGATTCTGCCACCCTGGCATTTGTAGGATTATTAATCGCTTGCTTATTTATAAAGCTTTTCGGCACGCTTATTAATTTTTCTTTTTCATAATTATACGGTATACTATGGCAACAAGCAGACTGGAACCAAAGGAAAAAGGCGAAAGGCTTCTAGTCCTTGCCATAGACGTTGACAACGACCTTTACAGGAAGACGAGGATAAGTGGACCGTTGATAGGAAGGGTGCAGAATCTCAACGGCGCGGCGCAGCTGGCGCTTGCAGACCCTGAGGACACCGATTCGAACACCATGTTTGAGGCGGTCAAGATATACGATGAACTGAAGGAGAAGGGATACATAGTAAACGTGGCTACGGTCACAGGGACTGAAAACGAGGGTTACGACGCAGACAGGGAAGTTGCAAGGCAGCTTGAGCTCATTCTTGAACGCAGCCATCTCGACGGCTGCATACTGGTTACCGACGGAGCGAGCGACAACAGGGTTCTGCCCATAATAGAATCAAGGATAAAGATAAACAGCGTCAAATACGTCAGGGTAAAGCAGGCAGAAACCCTGGAAAACGCATATTTCACATTGTTAGAGAAGCTCAAGGAACCACATTATGCCAGGATAGTCTTCGGCATACCTGCAGTGCTTATACTTGGTTTTGCCCTTAGTTACATGTCAGGGATAGGATGGGAGCCCGCGGCACTGGTTCTCGGCCTCTATCTTCTGTTCGTAAGCTTCGGGCTGATGGAATCCATAATCGGATCCTTCAAAAGCTTCGGCTTCAGCATTGAAAGAATGAGCTTTGCCTTTTATTTGGGGGCAATCATCTTCCTCATCGCCGGGCTTGCTGTCGGACTTGGCAATTATACCTCGCTGGCGGCAGGCACGCAGGGACAGGCGGTTGCGGCTGCGTATGGAGTCGAAGGTTTCCTTCTCATGCTTCCCGTCACCCTTATACTTTACCTGATAGGCAGGATAATAGACGTAAAAAATACAAAATACATGTTCAGGGAGTTCAAGTACGGCGCATACATAGGCTCCTCGCTGATCCTCTGGGTGCTGCTGTACTCGCTTGTTGCATGGATGATAGGGCAGATATATTTCTATCAGTTTATGAATTACACGATAGTGGCAATAGTGATAGGCATTGCAGTTTCCATCTCGGCAGGATTTTTGAGGAAAAAAGCCTTGAGGTCAAAGAGACTCAGGGGAAGGCTTGTGGTTAATGAGCTTGGAGCCTCCATAGGGAAAGTAGACAGGATAGACATCAACAAGGGAAAGTTCATAATAAACACCAATTTCGGAAACCCCATTACCTACAATATAGACCGCATAGTAGAGGTTTCAGACAAAGTCGTAGTGAAGTAGCAGATTTTTGCTACTTTATTTCTATCTTTTTGCCCCTTGGCGCTCCGTTCTTTTTGATGATTATCTCCAAAGAACCGTTGTTGAATTTTGCCTTTGATGAATCAGGATCCACATCAGTTGGGAGTGGAATTCGCCGGTAGTATCCTGAAAACGACCTCTCGCTGTAATAGTAGTTCTTGCTTTTGGACTCATGCTCCTTTCTGGTGTTTGCAGAAACGGTTATGCTGTCCTTCTCCACATTAAGCCTTATGTCCCCTTTTGCTATGCCAGGGAGATCCACGGTGATTTTTATGCTCTTCCCTTCGTCAGCCATGTCTACATCGGGAATGGTATTTAAAGAAAGCCCGAATCTCCGCGGAAGATTGAAAATTCCCTCCAGCTGCGGAATTTCAATCCCTTGAGACTGAATCTGCAATAGCCTGCCTTTCTCCCCTTTTTCTTTCTTGGATTTTGGCATTTTACCACCTAACTGAAATCAAAGCCAAGAAATAAATATTTTTCTAGTTGTTTAGCTTTTAACTATGCTGCCATTATGCTTTCTGTTGATCATTGCTGACCTGAGCTCATCTATGCGATCATTCACAAACCGTATCTCTATGCCGGCCCTTTTTGCAAGCTTGCTTGCAACCAGATCGAATATGAATGATGCGTCAGCCTCCCTTGTGTCGTATTTTGCTGCTATTTCAACAAGCTTATTGTGGTCCAGTTTCTCAAGCCTTTTGGCACCCGGCTTTGATGGAGGCCTGTCATATACGTAGGATCCGTTGCCGATGTTTATCATGACCTTGCTGTTAACCACTTCGGATGCAAGAACTGCGACGGAATCGGTAGTCATTCCAGGAGTAAGCCCTCCCATGAGAACTATATCGCTTGCCCTTGTTGCCGCCCTTAGATCGTCAAGTGTGGTGATGACGTTTGGAAAGACGTTCAGTTCAGAAAAAATGTCCTTTACAATAAGCGCGTTTATTCTTGTTATCGCTATTGCAATCTCGTCAAGAACCTCGTTGTTTTTTATGATCTCCCTGGCAGGCTGCGTATAAAGCCTGCTTCCATATCCGCCGCCCACAACGATTACGAATTTGTATACGCCAACATAGTCTTTTATGAGTTTTAGAAGCTTGTTTATGTAGGTTACGTTTACTCCGTTTTTTCTGAAAACGACATGGCCGCCCAGCGACAAACAGATAGTGTCCATTATATCGAATAAAAAGAACGCTTCATATTTATAAAGCTTACCGCGTTTCTGGCAGAGCGGACGGCCATGGCAGGAAAATTTGGTTAGATTCGCGGCCCGAACGGCACGCGCGAAGGAAATTAACGCTTCATTAGATACAGGAGTATTGCTGCCTCTACATACATTTTGTTCTCGGCCTGCTCCCAGACTATCGAGGACTTTCCGTCGATGACCCCGGCTGAAACTTCCTGTCCCCTGTGGGCAGGAAG
>JAJZIZ010000052.1 GCA_021846005.1 Microcaldota archaeon | reverse complement strand
CGATCTTCCTATTTAAGAATACTATTGAATAAAATAACAAGTGAGATGAATGGAAAAACAAAACCTGATTTACCTTCTGATATCGGTGGCTGCAGTAGTGCTGCTCCCTGCGGCTCATGCCGCATCGATAGCGAGCCCTTCAAGCGGGATAGATGCACTTTCAATTTACAGCTTGCAGATAAATCCAAATCCAGTATATGCAGGCGAAAATGTAACGATAAATCTGCAGTTGTATGACTCGTACTACTCTACGCTTAATAACATAAACCTGGAACTTGAAGGAAGCTATCCAATACTTAACGTGTCGCCTTCCAATCCTTACCTGCTCAGCAGCGCAGGCCCGGGTCTATACGGCGGCTCTTCCTCATATTTTACATATACAATACGCATACCGAAAAACACCCCTTCTGGAAACTATACGCTTGACCTTGTTGCAAATTACCAGACGACGCAGACTGTTTCAGGAGCATCGACTACGGTTACCGGATCGTCAGTAATGCCGATAAATTTCTACGTGCATGGCAATCCGCACGTTTTACTGAACCCCTCCGCATCTGGAGCGGTTCCAGGCCAGCAGTCTTCAATCATGTTTGACGTGATAAATTCAGGATATGGAAAAGCCAAGAATATAACAATAAGTCTTGCAAACACCACCGAATTTTCAGTGGTCGGGGCGAAAACATTCTTTATAGGGTCTTTGCCGATAGAAGGCACATCGGAGATAGCCGCAACATATTTGGCGAACGATTATATGGCAAATGGCACGTACTATCTGCCCGTGCACGTGACTTATCAATCTTCCGAAGGAGTATCATACAACCAGACCATAAACCAGGCAATAGACGTCAAAGTGCAAAATCCTAATGTGGTTTTGTCAGTGCTTTCTGCAAATCCCTCCACGCTTTACACGGGATATAACCAGACCCTGATGATAAGCGTGGAAAATGTGGGATACGGAAATGCTAAGAACGTCAGTATTGCATTGTTTCCTACTAATGGAATAAGCATACTGAGCTCTGTGAACAACTTTTTCATAGGTAATCTTGCCCCGGGGCAATCTACAACCGAGAGCGTTCTTATAGCGTCAGGCAATCATACCAACGGCAGTGCAGGGCTTAATGCCAAAGTAGGGTATTATTCGACAAATTATAGAAACAGGTTCTACAAGAATCAGACCCTGAATATAACCATTGCGCCTTCTGCAATCTTCAGCATAGGAAGCGCTAACTACAAGATAGCTCCAGGGCAGACAACAGTGCCGATAAACTTCACAATAACCAATACGGGAACCATAAGCGCAGAGGAACTTCAGCTTAATTTCCAAAGCACATACCCTATAACTCCTGTCTCCGGAAGCGGCTACATACAGGAACTCAAACCAGGGCAAACGGAAAACGTGACATTTATGGTGAGTGTCGATTCCAGAGGATCTGCAGGCGATTATCCTGTAACCATATACGAGACATGGAGACAGCCTAACGGCGCGGTCCAGCAGACATACAGCGGATCGAATGGCTATTATGCAGTAGTAAGCGGAGGGTCGGAAAACGGCGGATCCGCATATGGAAGCTATGTGATAGCAATAGTCGTAATCGCAGTGGTAGTCTTTGTATTATATCTAAGGGTGCTTAAGCCGAGATCCGCAAAGAAAAAGACTCCCAAAGCGTTATGACCCGAGTCTGTCATGCAAATAAATAACGGCATGCCAGAAATGGCATGGCCGCGGTTTTTGCCTGAAACCTGCGGGCCAAGACAAACTGTAGACGTAATGATATCTCAGGCAGATAAACAAAAAGTATTTATCTTTGAGCATATACACTCTAATGGCGTGGCTTGATGGAATACACCGAGAATGAAAAAATGTCGCTTGCGGTTGCCGGCGGAGTTATACTTTTCAGCATAATAGCCATAATCGCTTACATCTATACAGGAGGAGGGGTTCTTTTCTACGCAATCGCCATAATAACCCTATGCCTTGAATTTTATATGGCATTTAGGATATCAAGGGAAAACAATGCACAGGAGAAGGAGCCGAAGAAACAACAGCGAAAGAAAGCAAAGAAATAACGAAAAGATCAAATGAACAAACTTATAATCGCCGAAAAGCCCAGCGTAGCGCTGAGGATAGCATTATCGCTATGCGAGTCCAAGCCCAAGACAGGAATAATGAACCAGGTAGTCTATTACGAGATTGACCGGAAAGGCGAGAAGCTATATATTGTTCCTGCGGCAGGGCATCTTTTTTCATTGCACCAGAAGCAAAAAACATACGCCCTTCCCATATTTGACATCGAATGGGCACCTTCCTACAAAGTAAACAAAAAAGCATACTTTACCAAAAAATATCTTGACGCCATAGAGATGATAGGGCGGAAATGCAATTTTTTCATAAACGCATGCGACTACGACATAGAGGGCACAATAATAGGTTCTAATCTCATAAAAGACATAACAAACACCGATGTAAACAAGGAGATTCCCGAAGGCAGCGCAAATCTGGGAAGAATGCGGTTTTCCACTACCACAAAACCCGATCTTGAAAAGGCATACGAGGATATGGAAAAATTCGATTACAATAATATGTATGCCGGGCAGTCGAGGCATATGCTTGACTGGATGTGGGGAATAAACATGAGCAGGGTGCTAATGAATTCTCTATATCTTGCAGGAGTAAAAAAGATAATGAGCATCGGCAGGGTTCAAGGCCCTACATTGGGGATATTGGCCAAGCGTGAACTGGAAATCAAAAACTTCGAATCGAAGCCATTCTGGACAGTCATAATAAAATACGGCGGAGTTGACTTTCTAAACAAGAAGGGAAATATCTTTGAAAAGGAAAAGGCGTCAGAGGCACTGCAGGAAACGGAAAAAAACAACGTCTTAGTGAAGGATGTGAGTGCAAGCCTTGAAACCAAGTATCCCTTTCCTCCCTTTGACCTAACCTCATTGCAGCTTGAGGCAAGCAGAACCCTGAAGATGGATCCGAGCAGAACGCTGGCAGTGGCGCAGTCCCTATATGAAAAATCCTACATCTCATACCCAAGGACCGCGTCGCAAAAGCTCCCTGCAACTCTAAATCTATCCCGGATAATATCCATGATGGCTCAAAATCCCAAATATGAATTGCATTCAAAAAAGCTCATCTCCGGTTCAAAATACAGGCCGAGGGAAGGCGCAAAGGAAGACGAAGCGCACCCTGCAATATATCCTACCGGGGAGCTTCCAAAGAAAATGTCAGATGAAGAGGAGGCAGTTTATGATCTTATTGCAAAAAGGTTTCTCGCATGCTTCGATGGCCCAGCAACAATTGCAAATACAAGAATAACACTGAACTCCGGCAGTGAAGAATACTCGGCAAGCGGAAACATAATAAAAGAAAAAGGATGGATGGAAATCTACAATTACTACAAACCTGAAGAAAACGTAATGCCGGCGCTTTCCAGGGGAGAGGAGATAAAGCCTGACAAAGTACAGATGAAAGAGGGCAAGACCGAACCGCCGAAAAGGTACACCAAGGCCAGCCTTATCGCTCTGCTTGAGAAAAAGGATCTTGGTACCAAAGCGACGCGAGCTTCCATAATAGACACACTGTTCAACAGAGAGTATATAATTAATGCCAAGATAGAAGTAACCAATTTTGGCATGAGCGTCTTTGAAAGCCTCAACAACTACTGCCCCGACATACTTGACGAAGACTTGACAAGGAACCTGGAGAAGGACATGGAAAGAATAAGCAAGGGCCAGAAGAGCAAAGACGAAGTCATAGGCGAAGGAAAGCAGATAATAACCAAGATAGTGGAAACTTTCAAAGACAAAGGCACAGAGATAGGCAAGGAACTTAGCAAGGGCCTGAAAGAAAGCGAGTTGGCATATATGCTAGGCAAATGCACGAAATGCGGAAAAGGCGATCTTATAATCAAGAAATCAAGAAACAACAAACAGTTTGTTGGATGCAGTAGTTGGCCTGACTGCGACAATTCGTATCCTTTGCCGCAGTATGCAAGAATAGTTCCAATGCATAAAACCTGCGAAAAATGCGGAACCCCAAAAGTCAAGGTATTTGCCAAGGGCAAGGTTTTCGAAATGTGCATAGATCCCAACTGCGAAACAAAGAAGAATTGGGGATCTGAAAAAGGAACAAAGCAAAAATCCGAAACGAAAAATACTATCCCTGCCGCAGCAGTGGAAACCGGCGCTTCGGAAAATCAACCCCGAGAAACAGTTCCTGTAAGCGCGGCTAAGAAAACCTTGGCAAAAAGCAGGAAGGCTGCAA
>JAJZIZ010000051.1 GCA_021846005.1 Microcaldota archaeon | reverse complement strand
ATCCTGAACTTATAGGCACGCATTGTTTCCATGTTTCCTGTTTTGTTCTGCATTCTTATATACTTTCTTGCACGCCCTTACTCCTATCTCAAGGATAGGAGTTTGCGGGCGAGTCATATTTTATCAGCTTGTTGTTTTATCGGACCTGCGCCAATAAAATACTTGTTAGAAAGCAGAGAGCCTAATTCGTCATTGCATATGCAGGTAGTCTTATGCCAACAAATATGGCGGAGGAAACAATTCATAGCTTGATGCGTTGATGGAAGAGGTTATGGTAAAAATGCAGAAGGCAAGGAGAACCGCATGTCTGCCAAGAGGCATCGCCTTGGGATTCGCAGTATAGAATATTCGAGACTATGACTGATAAGTTCCGAGACGTCAAAGTGGAAAAAGTTATAGATTGAATAGTCCAAATGTATAATGTGATTTTGATGGCGGATATAATTTATGAGCCGATAAAAAAGATAGTGGTGCATGAGGTAGAAAAGCTCAGTTTAGATCAGCTGATCTTGGCCAGATCCGAGCCTGGCAGGCCGATAAGAATATTCTGGTGCGATGGGATAGCCTTTTTCATTTTTTATAGCATGGATGCGAGATATGCCGAAGAGCAGATGAGGGAAGGCACCATAATATGCAGGCACATATTCTATGCTGAAGTTCCTAGATATGAGCCGATCGTATCAATGAATGATGACAAATTCGGAAACATGGGAAGCGTAAAGGCGTATTTTGAAGAGGTCGGCTGGTCAAAGCGTTACAGGGAAATAGTGGCATGGATAAAAGAATGGGAAAACAAATATTACGGGAAATGATGAGTCCCCATATAAGAAACTAAGGCCTTGGATAGCTGCTTTGCCCTTCACGGTACATTCACGCTGAACTACTGCCTGTCGTCAGCTTTGAACTTCAGCGAAATCGAATTCACGCAATGCCTTACGTTTTTCTCAGTTAGTCTTTCGCCTTCAAAGACATGGCCCAGATGGGCGCCGCATCTGGCACAGGTTATCTCCGTTCGCACGCCGTCGCTATCGGTCTGCTTTTTCACTGCGCCTTTTATTTCTTCGTCAAAGCTCGGCCAGCCGCAGCCTGAATCGAATTTGGCCTTGGAAAGATAGAGAGGCGCGCCGCACCTCTTGCAGAGATATACGCCCGCACGGAAATTCCGGTCGTACTCCCCGGAAAAAGGCATTTCAGTGCCTTTCTTTATTATTATTTCCTCTTCTTCCTTAGTCAATTTATTGAATTTCATAAGTATGCCAGCAGAGACGGCTTTGCCGCGAAATGTATATGCGCCAGAAGCTTATATGCTTTGCCGAAAGATATTTCCGGAATTTTTGAAGTCATATCTTGAATTCCAGGTCAAGGAAGACAAGGCCCAAGACAGCGATGGTCTGGAATGCCACAAGGGTTATCCTGTCCCCGGGATACAGGAGGTATAGAGCGCTTATGTATCCCGCAAGCCAGTCGCTGAATATGGTTGCCGCTATTACCACAAATACGAATATCATGAACCTGTGCCCTTCGGAAATGGAGCCCTCCCTGGAATGCCTTGCGCGAAAGATGCCCTTGTCAAGCATGTATCTCATGAACAAAGTGGCTGCAAGATAGCTTATCAGCGCGGTGAATATGTATTTCCACATTATAGGCACAAGGACATAACTGGCAACAAAAACCAGGGAGATGAATGCAAAGGCGACATATTTGTTGCTGAGGCTGCGTATGAAGACCTTTGCCGCGGATCCAAGCGAACGGACCGTTTTCAGAAAAAGCTCCGAAGCGCTTCCGTGCCTGACATATCTTTTTCTTCTGAAGGCCAAATGCTCACAGATACCATGATGAATGCTCTTGCCTAAATAGCTATCGTGAAAGGTTTTGCCTGCCTGAAAAGGAGAAGCCAAGCCAAAGCTTAAACATATGACCATGCAAATGATATTGTTTGGATGTTTTTTGGAAAGGAAAAGGAAGAGAAACTTGGAATTGATGAAGCTAGAGAATACCTTGCCAGAATGTTTGACGAAAGGACTTCAGGCATAGAAGAACTGGGAAGGCTCTGTGCAACGCGCATTCTGAAAGCCAGAAATGACTTCATGGACCACTGCTCCGCTTTTGAGGCTCTTGATGCTGAGCCCTACACCGAAGACCTTTACATATCAAATCCGAATTCGATAAAAAGCCAGAAGGTACTTTATGCGCGCAGCGTCAGGCACACTGCCGAAAAGATGGATCTTGAAGAGAGCGATGAAAAAACGGCTTATGAACGCAGTGTCTCGCTCCTCGGCAGGGCGGATTCTGCCATAAATGAAATACTGAAGACAAATGCAGCATTCCGCACTGTGCTGTACAGCTATTCGAACCACATGGCTGAGATGAAAAAAGACTTCGCATCGATGGAACGCGCAGCAGAAGAACTGAGAAAGGGCATCGGAAGGAAGGATGCCGAATTCGCGCATTTTAGGGAAATCAAGGATGGAATTACAAAACTTAAGGATGCTGAATTGGAAAGAAGAACATTGGATGAGAGACTGTGGGATTCCGGGGCAGGGCCTTCTGAAGGAAGAAAGAGGGAGATGGAATTGCGAAATGAGCTTATCAAGGATCTTGAAGCGAAAAACGCAGAAATAGATGAAGCAAATGCGCACATATCTGCGCTTTCGGAGAGGATAAGCTTGCTTTCGGCGCCGATGGTAAAGCTTGCAAGGAAGCACGACCATCTTTCAATGGACAAGCTGAAGCTGGGAGATTTTCTTGAAGATCCGAAACGCACCATAAGAAGCAGGGAAGACTACACAGCGTTCGGCGCGATGCTTGGCAGAATGAAGGAAAACATAGAAAAGGAAATAATAGCGGTCAAGAACAGGGAAGCGGTGCTTGATGCTGTAGACGAGCTTTGGAAATCGGATATTTACGAGCTTGTTGAATCTGAAAAGAACCTTATGGCAGAAAAGCTTGGCCTGGAGGCAGACGCACGCGTCATCAAGGAATCCATCGGAAAAGTTGACAAGAGGATAAGCTACATGGACGATGAGGCTACCGAAGTAGAGGAGGTGAAAGCAAGAATCGGGGAGCTGGCCGGGCTTTCTGAGACATGGAAGAAATCAATAGAAAGAATGTTTCTGGAATTTTACAAGAAACGGGTAAGCATAGCCATGGGCTGATTTTGCAGCCTGCTGGAAATTTCAGGTATGTGAGATCATATCGCAAGCATAATCAGGCCTATCAGCACCAATGCCATTCCGAGCATTTGGTTTTTACTCAGTTTCTCCTTGAAGAAAAATGCGGCCAGCGCGACGGTGACAAGAGGCGAGGCAGAGCTTATCGGAGCCACTATGTCGGTATAATTTGATATCACCCCAAGGTTGTAGGAAAAGATGCCCAGGGCGCTCGTCAATGCGACAAGGAACAGAAGCGTGTACGAGCTTCTCTTGATTTTTGTTTTCGCCTTTGTCGTAAAGCCATAGACAGACATAAACGCGACAGTGGAAATTGCGACAAGGAATGCGGCATCAAACCACCCCAGCTTTGAGCTCAGAATGCTCATGACAAAAAAATACATGCCCCAGCCGAATGTTGCCATCAGAGCGTATTCTGTTCCTTTGTATAGCCTATAGGTGCCAAGCTTCAATATGTCTTTCAGATTCAAGGACACCAGTGCAGTCCCTATGATTATCAGAAGGATGTAGAATATCTGAAAGTAGGTTATTTTTTCTCCAAGAAATATAAAGCCCAAAACGGCAGTAATTGCGCCCCACATGCCGCCTATTGTCGCAACTATGGATATGTTGCCCACTTCTAGGCCCTTGTTATAGCCGAAGAGCGATGCGGCTGAAGCCAAGCCGCAGAAGATTAGCATCGCAATGGTTACAGGCTGCAGGGATATCTTCCAATTGAAGATAAATACAGCAAGCACGGCATAGATTGCTATCTGTATCAGCATGAAACCGAGTGATGTACCGAAAAAACCGGTCTTTCTGGAACTCACGGCCATCATTATGTCCTGTATGCCGAATGAAAGCATTGTGGTCATCCCTGCCGCAACTCCTAGAAAAGCGTTTCCATATAAGATAACATCGCCCTTTGCATGCAGATTTCAAGAATTAGGTTCTAGAAACGCAGTGTGCTGAAAGTATGATTGCATTTGGAGCAGTATTGGCCTGAACCTGTGCTGCCCTCCGAAGGAACCTTCAGGCGCCATTCTTGCTTGCAGTAGCAACTGCAGCCTATAAGAACCTGGCAATCACTGCACATATTAACATGCTTATTTGCACTTTTCTGTTTTTATTACTTTCTGGATTTTTCAGATATGGCGCGGTAGCTGCAGGAAGGACCCCATGCAGGATATTAACAAAGTGAGCGGGAAATCCCACGCCCTCTTTGGCGGG
>JAJZIZ010000050.1 GCA_021846005.1 Microcaldota archaeon | reverse complement strand
ATCATCTTCTTTTTTATTTTCTGTATGTTCATGAACCACTGGTCAGTGGCAAGGAATATGAGTTTTGAACTGCATCTCCAGCAGTAAGGATAACTGTGCAATATTGTCTTGCGGCCTATAAGGGAGCCTGATGCCTCAAGGTCGCGCATTACTGCCTTGTTGCCTTCGGATGGAACCTTGAGCCCTTTGTATTCTCCTGCGTCGCTGTTATAGGTAGCGTCAGAATTCAGAGGAGAGAATATGGGAAGCCTGTTAAGATTTCCTACGGCAAAGTCCTCTATTCCGTTTCCCGGGGCTATGTGTACAAGCCCTGTGCCTTCTCCCATTGAAACCAGGCTTTCGGAGAAGATTATCCTGTGATAACTTTCCAGGTTCCGCTGTTCAGGCACTTTGTCAGCAAGCGGACTTGTGTAATGTATTCCAAGCATGTCCTTCCCTTCAAATTCCATCAGGACAGATGCGCTTTTTCCGGTAGAGGCGGAAAAATCTTCAAGCCTCTCCTTTGCAAGTATCAGATTTTTGCCTTCGACATTTGCAAGGATATATGTCTTCCCGGGATTTGCGGCTATTGCGACATTGGCAGGAAGAGTCCATGGGGTCGTAGTCCATATTGCAAGATAGCTTTCATCAGGGAGCTTGATCTTTTGCTTTGACCTTTGATTATTGATTCTGAATGCGACATATACCGAAGGATCATCGGTGTCTTTGTATTCGACTTCCATGCTGCCTTGGGAAAGCGGGGTTTCGCAGTGAGGGCAGTAGATAAGGGTTCTTTTTCCCCTATAGAGAAAGCCGTTGTCGCTTGCCTTTTTGAACATTTGCCACGCTGTCTCTATGTATTCGTTCTTGTATGGCAGATATGGATTCTTGAAATCCAGTGAGATTCCAAAACGCTCATAGTCGGCGTCCATTCTGCCTATATACCGTTCCACATATTCCCTGCATTTGCTTATAAAATTCTCAAGGCCTATTTTGCTCTCTATTTCCTTCTTTGACTGTATGCCCAGCTCTTTCTCCAGCTTGTTCTCGACAGGCAAACCGTGGACATCGTATCCCGCGCGGTCCACAACATCGAATCCGCGATAGCGCTTGTACCTGACAGAAGCGTCCTTTATTGACTTGGTCCATATCTGCGCCGGATGCAGGTCGCCGCTGACGAAAGGCGGCCCGTCGAGGAAATAGAAAGGCTTGCCCCCTTTGTTTTTCTCCCTGGTCTTTTCCAGTATCCTCTCGGCTCTCCAATAACTTAGAACTTCTTCTTCATTTTTGTTGATGTCGAGCATTCGTATACCCTGCGAACTGGCAAATCCAAGAATATTATATCTTACAAGAACTGCTTTATATATTTCCCCCAATAGTTTAGTAGATTGGATGAGATCTGCAGACGCCGCCACATACATAAGGACAGCAATGGCGATACTGGTAGTATACCTTGTGATTGTAAAGTTCTATCCTGCCGCAATAGTCTTTCTGATAGCTTTCGTTATAGCGCTTGACGGCCTTGACGGATATATGGCAGTATCGGAAGAAAGCAAAGGAAAAATCAGTTTTGTCCAGTATTTCTCCGCTGCGCTTGGAAATAAGGCACTTAAGGAGAAAGTTTCTTCGATAAAGCATAGCATAAAGAAGCATGCGCCGCACGGCGCAAGAATGGATGTTGCAGGGGACAGGGTAGTAGAGTATTCTTTCTGGATAGTCTTCACGTACCTTCATGTACTGCCAATCTACGTATTGCTCATAATAGTGATAAGGCATTCCTTCGTTGATGCGCTGATGGCCTCAAAAGGCACATCGTCCAAGATGAAAACATGGATAGGCAAGGCAATGTACTCTTCCAATATAGCCCGCGGCGGCATAAACGTAGTGAAGTTCCTGGCCTTCGCATATCTCGCATTGATGTATATCGCAGGATATCCTGCAGTTATAGGATATGTTCTTGTAGGAATACTTGTAGCGTATATACTTGCGCGCGGATTTGCGGAGGTTTATGAAAGCATTAAAACAACCGATTGAGAGCGATGAATCCCGAAATAAGCGTAATAATACCTGCATTGAATGAGGAGAATTACATAAGGCATGCCATAGAGGGCCTTTCAGCGCAGACCTTCAGGAATTTCGAGACGATAGTGGTTGACGGAGGCAGCAAAGACAAGACAATAAAGCTTGCAGAAAAACATGCAAAAATCATAATACAAAAGAAACCCGGAGCTGCAGTGGCAAGAAACAGCGGGGCCAGGGCGGCAAAAGGCAGGCTTCTCCTGTTCCTTGATGCGGATACCAGGCCATCGCCAGGGCTTCTTGAAACGTACAGGAAGGTTTTCAAAGAGGACGATGTTGTTGCTGCGACGGGGCCGGTTCTGCCTTTGGAGAAGGCAAGAGCCACAGTCGCGGCAGGGTACTTTTTTGTATCCATGGTGTTTGTAAAGGCCTCGATTCTTCTCTCGAGGCCGTGCATAGTCGGCTCAAATTTCGCTGTCAGAAAAGACTCATTCATGAAAGCGAAGGGATTCAATTCCAAGATGATAACTTACGAAGATTGGGATCTCTCATTGAGGCTGAAGAAAAAAGGAAGGATAAAATTTGTGGACAAGGCAGAGGTTAAGACAAGCGTCAGGCGCATAAACGCATGGGGTGTCTTTGGATTTTTTGCGTTTTACGTGAACAACATGGCAAGATATACGTTTCTGAAAAAGCCAAGGAAAGAGTACGGGCAGATAAGATAGCGTTCACCAGACCTGGCAACTGCCTGATTGTCTGCCCCGATAAACTATTTTAGAAGCATTGCTACCGCAAGCGTATTTACGAGGATATGGGCAAGAATAGAGGGATATAGAGACCCTGTCTTTTTGAAAACATATCCCGCTAAGAGGCCGAATATCGTTGCCGCTATTATTTCTATGCCGAAGGTTGAATTGTATGAAAAGTGCAGCAGGCCGAATATCAGTGCGCTTACAATTATGCCGATCCTAGGTACCATGAACCCTCTGAAAAGTACTTCTTCGCATATCGGAGTTATGACAGATGCAAATAGATAGAACCAAAGCGGAGCGCCTGCAAACTCCACAGCAACATTAGTATTTATCGCAGTTCCAGTAATGCTTTGGATGAGACCCACACCTATTCCCAGTATGCTTATGATAAAAAACAGCAGTACGCCAAGTCCCAGCACGTAGAAGCTTATCTTATCCTTGCTGAGCCCCAGGCTTTTTATCATATCCCTTCCGTTCATTTTTTTGTAAAGCCATAAATAAATTATGACAGATGCCGGAAAGACTATCTCAAGCGCTGTGCTGCTTATGAAGACATTGCTATTTTGAGAAATTCCAACCGAATTAAGAACGATGGAGACAAACATCAATGCAAGAAAAAGAATCAGAAAGATAAGCATGAAGACGGCGCCCCTCTTGGCGCCCTGCGTTATTGTCAATTTTGATTTCTGTTTTTTGTAGGCGGTTGGTTTTTTAGGAATGAAGTCACTCTCCTTTCTTCATCTCGGTATATCCGCATTTTCCGCAGGAAAATCTGTTTGCGTGATTTGCCATCCGAACCCCGCATTTTGGACACATTTTTTCAGGATCATGATATTCTGTTTTTTTGCCTTTGCTTTCTTTTGCCATTAATACACCTATTTTTTATCATCGGCCTTTTGCCCTGCTTCAGTATCTTTTTCTTTCTCTTCCGGCTTGACTTGCCGATCTGCAGTCTTTTTTCCTGCATGTTCGCCGCCAGATAGCCGCTCAATGTGTGCCATCGTTTCCTTCTTCGTATATGAATACACAGTAACATTACTTGTGTTGTTGCCGAACGCCTGCGTTATTTTAGTAACAACAGTAAGTTCAGGATTGAGGCTTAGCTTCTTGCATATTTCCTCAAGTATTGTCTCCCGCGAAGGGGTCGCGTTTCCTTTATATGTCGCGTTGAAGCATATCTCCTTCCTGTCAAAAAGTTTGTTCTCTGTTTGGCTTGTAACGTTTATTTCCATTATAATCACGCGCTGCTGAGCACTCTTGATATTGTCTTTTTTTCACCGTAAACTAGAAGTTCCACTTCGGCTCCCGGTTTTATCGCCTTGGTAAAATCTTCAGGCACCTTTATTTCGAAGGATTCGTATGTCTCAGAATCCATCATCTGTGAAATGTCTCCAGATACTGATACGACCTGGGCTTTCTTTTTATTTATTATAGGCACTTCGGCATCCGCATCGCTTGGCTTGAGAAGAGTTCTTTTTCCCCCGTCGAATATGCCAACTGCCGTTATGCGCATTTTTGCAGATCCGTGTTTCCCCGGAGCTGATGTTTCTATTTCAACAACCCTGCAGGGAATGCCGTCGATTAATATAAATCTTCCATTCTTTATCTCTTTCATTGAGACGTACGATAATTCTTCACTCACAATATCTCCACTGGGACAGTTTTTATTATAAGAATGCCGTTAATG
>JAJZIZ010000049.1 GCA_021846005.1 Microcaldota archaeon | reverse complement strand
TTGAGCGGTTTTCAGGATTGTTCATCACGGAAATATTATTCGCGCCGCAGGAGCCCGTCCATCCATGACGAATCGCCATGACAGGTCATGCTGTAGTCCCTTGCCGAATTTATCATGGAGATCATAGCATCTATTGCCGATGCGTATGACCAGTTAAGGTGCTGTATGGGCATGCCGCCATTGCGTTCAATGTCTTTTTTTCCTTCTGCGCTGCCTGGATTTGCTGGGGCTACCATCTCCTGCTCAGGCATGCTCGACGAATATTTATATAGGACGTAATTTATTATGTCGAATGCGTTTCCGAGATACCCGCTGAGTGCCTGGTATCTGGCGTACTCGAGTCCCAAAAGAATCCATCTGCCGCCGTGGAAATATACGTCGTTAAGATTTCTTATTGGCAGGATATTTCCGGAAAACAGATCTTTTTCTATCATTTGAAGAGTACGTTCTTTTACTCCATGGCCCAGGTCATGGTCAGATATGCCAAATCTGCTGAACATGAATATCTGTTCGGAATCGACACCTGCATGCGTGTCTGGACCAGACCATGGCTCCCTCCTGCGGTAGGCTATGCCGTCCTTGACATGCAGGCGGAGCATTTTTATTATTGCGCTGTTGTCGATAAGTCCATTCCAATGCTTCTCGAAGAGCCGTGGGTTCTCTTCCAAAAGCATGCGCGCGAGAGAGCGTTTTCCCTCATAAATTGCAGAGATGGTATACGGATGCATGAAATTTGTCTCCATCTCCCATGCGTTTGAGGAAGGAGTAAGCGATATTTTATTCAGATAATTTCCCAGGGTAACCGAATTGCTGTCAAGAAATTGTTTCTGTGCGGAAGTAAACCTTCCTCTTGCAGCCTTTTCAGATTCCAGAGACATGAGAAAGAGAGGTACGGTATCGTGCTGTATCAGCCACTTGTTATAGCCATTGATGTCGTCGAGATTATCGTCCCTGTAGAGATCCATCGACCTGCCTATCCTTGCAGGAATATGCGATTCTATGGAGTAGTGCTTTTCATCTTCGTATGGAAGGCGTATTGTATTCTTTATGTTCCCTATTCGCATGTTTATGGCATTCATGTTGAATGAGTTTACCCTGCCTGCCGCATCGAGAAAGCTTTTCGCTAGGCTTTCTTCCTCGTTTTTGATGAACCTGGATAGATTACAGAGGGAAATCGCCACAAAGCTGCTGTCCCGTATCCAGTGCGGCCAGTATGGCGCATATCGGCTCGAGGCTCTCATGTATCCACTTTCATCTATCTCGTTCAGGAGAAATCTCCCGAATTGGTGCAGGAAGGGATGAAAATTAGAATAGAGATTTTCCGATTTGCTCGAAAATGGAATGTTATGTCCGGTTTTTCTTGAATGGATGACGGTCATTGATTTTCATATTGGGAAAAAATGTTTAATAAGCTTGTCTGTAGAACCGCGAACCTAGGGAAAATTCCCGTATTGTGGCATGTTTGCAGGCATGCTTCGGCTTGAGCAGCTTCATTCGGCAACAAGCCATCTTCTTGAAGCCAGAAAACCTAAAATCAGGAAGAGCGAGCAGAAAAAGACCAGATATCCGAAATAGACAAAATTAACCTGTCCCCCATAAAGAGCCTCCCGCCCTATCGCGGCTGCATAAGAAATGGGATTGAAGCTGCTCAGAACCTGCATCCATTTAGGAAAGAGAGCGGCAGGAAAGAGCGCTGTGCTTGAAAACATCAGAGGCAGGTTTATGAGGTTTGATACCACCCCGGGAGTCTGCCAGTCCTTTGACCTCATTGTTATTATCGAATATATTGATGCCAGGCCTATCCCCATGAGGAAAAGCGACAATACCCATACAAATACGTAGAGAGGGTTGGTTCTGAAAATCACTCCGAAAAAGAGCGCAGTTATGATCATGACTGGGATCTGTATGAGTCCCCTGCTTGCGGCTCCAAGCACTTTTCCCAGAAATATGGATTCCTTTGGAGCCTTTGTTACAAGTATTCGTTTCAAAAAGCCAAATCGCTTGTCCTGTATCATGCTCATCGAACTGAACATTCCTATGAATACCATGCCTGTTGCGAGCTCTCCGGGAAGCAGATATGAGATGTAATTGCTGGTTCCGAACAGCGAACTCAGAAGGTTGGAAGGAAGATGGGTAAGGCTGCTTCCGAAGAATATCAGCCACATGAGAGGCTGGACCACCATCATTATGACTACGGCATAATTTCGATATGTCTTCTTGACCTCCCTTGCAAACAAAGCATAAGTTTCCCGCATCATGGCATCATCCCCGGGCGCGCCTTAGCGTGGCGTAAAAATTCATGTTGCTTATCTTGTTTGATTCCTGCTCTTCGAGGGTGCTTCCAGTTAAATTCAAAAAAACATTGTCGAGGCTTGGCTTGGTCATCCTCAGCGAGTTGACGCTTTTCAGATCTATGCGCTTCAGTACCCTTGTGAATGAGGCGTCTCCTCCTGCCTTTAGATGTATGTTTATTCCGTTCCCTTTCCTCTCGAATTTCATCCCTTTGAGGGTGGAAGTATCAAAATTTTCAGTTACTTCAAGGGAAATCACGCTGCTGCCTGCCTTGGCCTTCAGCCTTTCAGGCGTATCTATGGCAACTACTTTACCCTTGGTTATTATGGCTATCCTGTCACAGAGATCGTCGGCTTCCTCCATGTAATGCGTGGTCAGGAATATTGTGACATTGTGCTTCTTCCTTATGTCCCGTATGAGATCCCATAGCATTTTCCTTGTGCCGACGTCAAGACCTATTGTCGGTTCGTCCATAAATATTACAGAGGGTTCACTCAGCAATGCCATTATTATTTCCAGTTTTTTGCGCATTCCGGTGGAAAGGCCGCCGACCTTTTTGTTTCTGGTCTCTTTTATCTTAAAGTATTCAAGCATGTTTTCCGCGTTTTCCTCCCATGAATGCAGGCCCTGAAGTGAAGCCTGAAGCTTCAGGTTCTCTATGACCTGCAGGTCGTCGTCCAGTATAACCTCGGAAGCTACCCACCCCATGACACTGCGCACCTGGCGGGGTTCTTTCTTCACGTCATAATTGTCGATGAGGACAGAGCCTTTCGTCGGAGGGACAAGAGTCGTGAGCACCTTTATGGTAGAGGTCTTGCCTGCGCCGTTGGGCCCGAGAAGCCCGAATATCTCGCCTTTCTTGACGTTGAACGAGATGTTGTCAACGGCTACGAAACTGCCGTATCGAAGAGTAAGATTCTTCACAGTTATTGTATTCTCCATGGGCATCGGCTTGTGGGAGGATATCCCGAAACAGATATTTTTTATTAGATATTTGTTAATATATACATTCTGGTTTTCTTCGTAGTCTTGGAAGGCTGGCGCTTGGGAAATGTGAATTCTCAACGCTGGCGCTGGTAACATATTCAGATCTGGGGGAATTTTGGCAGGCCGGTGCTTTTGCGGTTGTGGAATTTTTCCAAGGCAAAGTCCAAATCCCCTTTCTCCAGATATCCGTGGCTTGCAAGTTGTTCTGCATCAGGATAATGAGGTGATTTTTCGCCTTCGAACTCTATAAAACGAAGAACATTCTTCAAAAACTTTTCCTGCTCCGCGAAGAATGTTTCCGAAGGAATTATTCGGGAGTCATGAAGGCTCTCCAGAATAAGGAATGTTTTGAAATCATTCTTGAGGTCAAGCTTTTTCATGGTCTCCGATGCCAGAAGGGCCTGGATTCCGTCCAGGATGAGTTCCGGGCTTTCCATGAAAAATTTTGAATCTTTCCCGGGCATGGCCAGCTCTCCGAGCCAGTTTTCTATGCTGCTGTGCTTTTTGTCTTCTGATGCACTATTCAACAGTGAAACCGCAGATGGAAAGACTTCGGTTTCGAGTAATTCCCTTATCAGCATGTGTGTTTGTTTGCCGGATGTGTTGCCATCCTTGCGCCTGAGCCTGGCTATTTCGACGAAGTTTCCAGAGGATCTGATCTCTTGCACGGCCTGCCTGTATACTGCAAGCATGTATGCGGGAACTTTTACCGTTTCCAAAGCGCCACCCACAGACATATTGCAGATTTACGATATATAAACTATTTTTTCAGAATGGCAGAGTGTACAATCCCGGAAATTGTTTCTCCCGACAACCTACACGACAAAGGAATTAATACAAATGCGTGATACTCTACGCATGGGCGGCAAGTTAAACAATAGAAAGATAAGATGGATTCTTCGCGAACTAGAAAGAGGAGAACTATCAGTACGCAAGATTGCAAAACAGCAGAACGTTACGCCTCAGTGGGCAAGAAGACTTAAAATCAAGTACAAAGGCATTCCGATTAGAGATATACGGGTAAAAACGCGCGGCAATAAGGCAAGACCCATTTCACTGGAAGAAATAGAAATCGTACGCAGGGCGAAAGAAAGATATGTTAATGATGCAGATATACTTGAAAGAGTTCTTGCGGAAAAGGACATACAAATGGCGCATTCTTCATGGTGGGG
>JAJZIZ010000048.1 GCA_021846005.1 Microcaldota archaeon | reverse complement strand
CGAAGCCTTCTACGCTAGGTTCTATCAAAGTCTGGCCGCCCATTGCCTTGGGTATTCCAGTATCGATAAACCTGTTATAACTGTCGATCTGATGCTGCACGAGTGATGCAGCATTCAAATAAGATTCCAACAAAACATTGCCATTAGACGCCATATACACACCGTTCGCTTATTTGACTTATATTATAAGTCTGAAATATTCGTATTCGTGGCCGTTATCTTTTCGGTATATTTTTACGACCTGATTGGGTTTGCCCCCTATCTTTACTATATGGGGGTCCTCAAAGGATACTTTTGGTAGGTTTTCTTTCTTAAGTGACATTTTCTCGAGAATTTCCGATGTTTCATTCTCGGATAACAGTTTATGGACAGGGACGAATTCATGATCGCGTTTTTCAGCCAAAGACACACCAATAATAGGATATAGTTAGCGCTAACCATGCCGGTATGCGTATTCTACAATTAGAATAAGAATATTTATATAGGTTTTTATGCAAAATAGGAAGTCTATTCTGATAGGCAAATCCGCTGCGAGGTTATCATTATGCGGCATCTAAGCGGATTTACCAAAACTTTCTTTTTGGAGCTTCCTGTTCTTTTCCTGACTTTTCCACATGTATCCTGTACTTGTCAGCCACAACTATTCTTCCTGCGCCCCTGCAGACATGGCAGGCCTGCTCAAAAATCTTTCCGCGGCCGCCGCATCTGTCGCAAGTAGAAACCATTCGTATGACCCCAAAAGGAGTATTCTGCTGTATGTTCCTCCTGCCTGCGCCATTGCATGCGGAACATTTTACCTGCTTGGACTGCGGCTCTCCTCCTGAGCCTCTGCAGTTTGCGCATATCTTGTAGTGCTGTACAGAAATCTCCCTGTCGACTCCGCGGTCCATGTCGTCAAATGACATATACATGTTTATTCCGGTTTGTTCCTGCTGGCTCTGCTGGCCGAACATCTCTCCGAAGGGATTGAAGCCTCCTCCGCCGCCTCCGAAGATGTCCTTGAAGAAATCGGAGTTGAAGCCCCTGAAGATATCCTCCTCGGAGAATCTTTCATTGAAGCCTTCTGCGCCGTATGCGTCATATGTCTTCCTTTTCTCTGTATCGCTCAGCACCGCATATGCAGTATTTATCTCCTTGAATTTCTCCTCGGATTCCTTGGACTTGTTCCGGTCCGGATGATATTTCATGGCGAGATCCCTGTATGCTCTTTTGATCTCGTCCTGGGATGCGTTCTTCTTTACGCCCAGTATGTCATAGTAGTCTCTCATCAAAACATTCCATTGTCTTCAGGATGGCGGAGGGCCTTGCTCCCCTCCTTCCGGAGGCACTTCACCTTCAGGAGGCTGGTTGCCTATATCAGAAGAGCCTCCCTGGTCGTTGCCATACATGCTTGCGCCTATTTCCTTGAGCGCATCATTGAGCTTTTCGTATTTGTCCTTTATTTCAGGGATATCTTCCTTCTTCAATGATTCTTCAAGATCCTTCTTGGCAGCCTCCACCTTCGAGTATACATCCGGAGGAATCTTCTCTTTGAATTCTTTGAGGGAGCGTTCGGTGCTATATACCAGCGAGTCTGCCATGTTTCTGGTTTCCGCCTTTTCGAATTCTTCTTTGTCCTGAGCGGCATAGGCCTCGGCTTCCTTCATCTTCTTCTCCAGCTCGTCCTTGGCCATTTTCTGGGGAGCTATTATCTGGGTCTTCTGCTCTTTCCCTGTTGCCTTGTCTTTTGCCGAGACATGCAGTATGCCGTTGGAGTCTATGTCGAAAGTGACCTCTATCTGCGGCGTTCCCCGTGGCGCGGGAGGAATACCCGTAAGCTGGAACCTTCCCAGTGAGACATTGTATTTTGCCATTTTGTTCTCTCCCTGCAATATGTGTATGTCCACCGCGGGCTGATTGTCAGAAGCCGTTGAGAATACCTGGGATTTCTTTATCGGTATTGTAGTGTTGCGGTCTATCAGTGGAGTTGCAACGCCGCCCAATGTCTCCAGTCCAAGAGTCAGGGGAGTTACGTCAAGCAACAATATGTCCTTGACTTCTCCGGTAAGTACTCCTGCCTGTATGGAAGCGCCGAATGCCACTGCTTCCATCGGATCGACTCCGCGCTCTATCTTCTTGCCAAGCAGCTGCTCCACATATCTCTGCACTATGGGCATCCTTGTAGGCCCGCCTATCAATATTACCTTGCTTATGTCCTTTGGCTCAAGCTTGGCGTCCTTGAGAGCCTGCATTACGGGCTTGGTCGTCTTCTCGACTATCTGCACCACTATGTCCTCAAGCTTTGCCCTTGTCATGGCGTATGAAAAATTGAAAGGCTTTCCATCCTTTGTCATGCCAAGGAACGGCAGGTTTATCTCGGAGGACAGTGTCGTCGAGAGCTCTATTTTTGCCTTCTCTGCCGCCTCTTTCAGCCTCTGCAGAGCCTGCGTGTCCTTTGAAACGTCAAGGCCATTCTTCGCGACCTCCGCCTTTAGGAATTCAGTTAAGGCATTGTCCATGTCTGTTCCGCCAAGCTGGGTATCTCCGCTTGTCGACTTGACTTCGAAAACGCCCTTGCCGAATTCCATTATTGTAACGTCAAGCGTCCCTCCCCCAAGGTCGTAGACCAAGATTTTCATCTCGGTGCTCTGCTTGTCAAGGCCGTATGCCAGTGCCGCAGCTGTAGGTTCGTTTACGAGCCTGACTACTTCAAGTCCTGCTATTTCTCCGGCGTCCTTTGTTGCCTGCCTCTGATTGTCGTTAAAGTATGCAGGCACTGTTATTACTGCCTTTTTGACTTCCTCTCCGAGAAATGCTTCGGCGTCGTTCTTTATTTTCTGCAGAATCATTGCGGATAGTTCCTGCGGAGTATACTCCTTGTCGAATATTTTGTATTTGAAGTTTGTGCCCATTTTTCTCTTGAATCCGGTTAGGGTGCCTTCGTAGTTTGCTACCGCCTGCCTCTTTGCGGGTTCGCCTATGAGCCTCTGCCCGTCCTTGGTAAAGGCAATATAGCTTGGGAAAGATTTCCCATATAGGGACGTTCCCTCTGCACTCGGTATGAGCACAGGCCTTCCCCCTTCCAGTACTGCTGCAGCTGAGTTTGAAGTACCCAGGTCTATTCCTATTATTTTCATATTCGTCTACCTCTTTTTTCTTATTGCTTCTTCTCCTGTTTGTCTGCGGCGGAGCCTTTTCCTTTGGAAACGACCACTGACGCAGGCCTGAGCATAACCTCTTTCCACATGTAGCCCTTCCTGACTGTTATCAGAATGGTACCTTCCTTTTCTTCGCTTTCCTTAGTCATCAATACTTCATGCCTATACGGATCGAAAAGTCCGCAGCTTTCTATTTCGGCAAGCCCTTCCCTTTTCAGTATGTCGGTAAGATTTGATAATACTATTGCAATGCCTTTCCCATGTTCGGTAGTCATGTCGGTGTTGTTTACCGCTATTTCAAACTCGTCGAGCACGGGAAGGAGCTTTGCGGCAAGAGACATTTTCCCCTTTTGCTCAGAGTTCTCTATCTCTTTTGATACTCTTTTCTTGTAATTGTCAAACTCCGCCGCCATTCTTAAAAGACTCTCTCTTAGCGCCTCGGCGTTTTCCTGTTCCTTTTCTGGTTCTGGTTTTTTCTTATCTTCTTCTTTTTTCTCTTCTGCCATGCATATCCTCCTCTATCATCTGGTCGAGCCTCTGGGCGAAATCTATCAGCCTGTTGAATTCATGAAGAATTTCGGACTGGAGTTCCTCCATTGTGCTTGCCATATCGTTTGACCGTAAGTAATACCGCCTGCCTTTCCTTATCACTATTCCCGAATATATGAACCGATTAAGATGGTATATTACTGTACTCCTGGGAGTCTCCAGTTTTTCCTTTAATTCCATGCTGGTGACTCCGATGCCGTTTATGCTGCTTCCGGCTATCTCCTTGAGTATTTCTGGCTCCAGGTTGCCGCTGCCGCTGAGATCAAAAACGGCGCAGAACCATTCAAGCAGCTTCTCCTCGTCTGCGCCATGGGGCCTGTTAATCGCTTTTATGACAAGCTTCTCTGTGTTTGCCATGAGGGTTATCTATTGAAATAAATATATATATCTTTGTTTTCTTTCAACTAAAAGTTGAAAATTATAATATAAATTGGAAGTTAGGCATAAAAACAAAGGATGGCGACGTCATGTGTTTCTAAGCAAGGTATATAAGGATTGTATGTGCTTCGCTATATGGGATAGGGTAGTGCGGTTGGTGCCGCACGACAGCAAGTGGCGGCGGGATAATGGAGGCAATACAAGAAAAATCTACTTTGAATAGGATTGGCACAGGAGTTAAAGTACTTGACAAGATGCTTTGTGGAGGCATACCCGAGAAAAGCCAGATACTTCTGCTGGGAGAAGCGGGTTCAGGCAAAACGCTCCTTTCATTCCAGATAGCCTACGAGGCTGCCAGGAAAGGCATACGCACAACATACCTGACCATAGAAGAAAAAAAGAAATCGCTTATCGAATTTGCCGAGGAAACCTTTACAGAGCTCGGCGACATACAGAAAATGATTGACGGCAACATGCTGCACATCGAGGAAAAGAAGCTCCAGTACGTCATAAGAAGCCCAGAAAACATACAGGCCATAGTTGCCGAAATAATAAGAACTGTAGAGGAAAACAATTCCAAGTTTC
>JAJZIZ010000003.1 GCA_021846005.1 Microcaldota archaeon | reverse complement strand
GGCCTGCGGTTGGACAGGGACATAAACGCATCAATAAACATACTCAACAGAGCTACCCTCGGACAGAGGGAAAGTCACGCTCAGGGAGAGAACGTAAGACCTCAACAGGAGGCAATTCCCGAAGAACTGAGAACATACCTTGCAAACGCAGGGGAAGCTCTCAACCTTTAGTTGAGAGAGGATGTCACTCTTGCCTTCTCATACTGCTTTATTCCTATATCGGAAAGAAGCAACAAACAAAAACAGCACTCCTTCTGGGCGGAGCATGCGTCCCATATAAATATTTAACATCTCTATTGAAACAGATTGGATGATTCCATTTCTTTTCAGAATAGTTATTCTTGTGGCAGTTGCATCGGCATATGCCGCATATGACCTGTTCAACAAGCGCAATGTGCCTGACATATTTGTATATGCTGTATTCATACTGGCTCTGGCAATAACTTTCACTTACGGGATAAAAACCATAGCGGCAAGCCTGGCTGTCTCAGGGCTTATAATCGCATTCGGCTTCCTGCTTTACAAAAAAGGAGTAATGGGCGCAGGGGACTTTATGGAATTTGCAACCATAAGCATGCTGATACCTATACAGCCTGCTCCTTTATTGTCGCAAATCCCTCAATTCGGCCTGCCATTCATTCTTTCAGTGCTAATTTCCACCGGGTATTCAGCGGTGATAATAACTACGATATACTATCTCGGGAAGGCGCTTCTGAGAGGAAATCTAAAGATATCGAACGTAAGCAAGGCAAAAGTCCGCCAAGGCACCTTTCTTTTCTTCGCATATGTTGCCCTTTTGCTGGTACTTTCCTATCTGACCGGAATAAGGCTAGCCGCAGTGGCCATAATACTTACGATGGGCGCAGCCTCAGCTCTCGCCGTGGCATTCGAGAGGGAAATAAACCTCCAGATGGTTTCCTATGTCTATCCATCAAGCTTGTCCAGGGAAGACATGATAGCAACAAACCTCATGCAGAAATCCGACTTGAAATATTTCACATCGGAGTCAGAGCATTTCGGCAGGCTTGTCACAGGAAAAATGCTGAAGGAAACCAAGCACATCAAGAAGAAGCTTCCCGTATACACTAGCGGAATACCCTTGGCGTTCTTCGCCCTTATGGGGATAGCGATCTCAGTACTTTTCGGCAATCTTCTTATATACTTCATCATCTAAATTGAAAAAGCACGCCATGCGCGCAGGTGTTTTTTTGAAGATAGCCATACTTTCCGATTTCCATATAGGCTATGAACGCTTCAGGGAGGATGCCCTCAGGCAGGCCACCGAAGCCATGGAGGTCGCAAGCAGGGAAACTGATCTTATGGTGATAGCAGGGGATGTTTTCGATTACAGGCATCCAAAGCCAGAAATAATAATAGAAGCGGCAACCCTCTTCAAGAAAATATCCTCACAGAAATTTGCAGCGAGGGTCATCGGCTTTGAGGGGCGGGGCAACTGCTACACCGAAGCGCCTATAATAGCAATACCCGGTACTCATGAACGGAGAACTGCTGACGAAACAGATTCCATAGATCTTCTGAATCTGGCAGGATATCTTGTAAATGCAAATCAGGCCAGGGTGACTGTTGGCAAAGGCTCCGAACGTATTTCAGTATTTGGGATAGGCGGCGTCGCCGAAGAGCGTTTCAAGGAGACCATAGCCCAAATAAACCCCGCGCCACTTGAAGGAGCATTCAATCTTTTCATCTTCCATCAATCCGTATACGAGTTTCTTCCATTCGGCGAGAATATAATAAAACTTGAAGAGCTGCCAAAGGGGTTCGATCTTTATATCGATGGACACATACACAGCAAAGTCGAAGCCAAATGCCATGGCAAGAGCTTCCTGATTCCGGGAAGCACGGTGCTGACACAACTGAAGGAAGGCGAGCAGGAAGAAAAAGGATTTTTCATATACGACACTGAAACTAACAATTACTTTTTCAGGAAGATAAACTCAAGAAGATTCGTCATGGTAAAGCTGGACATTGAAGGCCTGGCGCCGGCAGAGGTAAAACACATGGTTGAAGAAGAGGTATCAAAGATAACTCCGGGCGGTACAGACAAACCCATAATCCGTGTAGTCCTGGAAGGCAGGCTGAAGGAGGGGTTCAAAAACATAGACTTGAGCCTGAAATCAATCTCCGATTCCCATTCCGGAAGCGCCATAGTGGAGATAACCAAATCCGGGATAGACTCCAAGGTTTCCAAGGAGATAGAGGAACTCAGGAGCGGCATGCTAGAGAACGCATCAATACGCGATTATGGAGTCGGAATCTTCGTCAAAAGGCTTGCGGAGAACAAATACGACCTTAATGTGAGTCCCTCAGTCCTATTTGACCTGCTGAGCTCCGAAGAAAAGAAGGAGACCTCCATAAACCGCGCCCTGGATATCATCTTCCCTTCCGCCTAGCAAGTTCCTGCAGTTCATTCTGCAGGCCTTTCTCCTGATACTTGCTATCATCTGAAAGATAATCTGTAATCGTAGAATACTCTATCTCTGAGAGCGATTCCTTAAGCAGTCCAATCCCTTCGCTTTTGAAACGTATGAAGGAGTGAAGCCCCATCCCGAGCTCAGCAGCCCTTGTCTCGCCTCCCTGTTCCCTGTCTATCAGTACTGCAATGTCTTTTACTGTGGCGCTTATGTTTCTTTTTTTCAGTTCCCCGTTTATCTGCCCCATCGCCAGCAGTTTGCTGTCAAATTTGGTGACCAGGTCATCTATCATAATTAGCCGGTCTCCATTCTCTATTGTTCCTTCCACAAGCGCATGCTGGCCATGATTACCGACATACTCTTCCACATCCTTCTCTGTTTTAACGTTATCGGGAAGTTTTCTCGTATACAATGACGGAAAACCAAACTGCGCAGACAATGCGCTCGCAATAGGTATGCCTGCCATGGCAAGCCCGACTACCTTGTCCTTACTATAAGGCTTATATCCGAGATCAAGCAGGATAGATCCTACTGCAGTTACGGCGTCCTGGAAAACTTTGGGATGCGAAGGCATGGAACGCTGGTTTATGTAAAACGGACTCCAGAGCCCGCTTGCAAGTTTCCATCCTTCCGGCCTGTCTCTGTACCATGTGAGAATCTGCCCTGTCTCATACATGCCGCGCATGACGCCTTCTTTTAGCTCCGCTTTCCTATTTCCCGAAAGGATCTCCATTTATTCACTCTTTGTTTTTGTAAGATAAGCTTCCCATCCTCTTCTTCTGTATTCCTTGGCGGCTTCAAGCGGACTTCCAGCGCCGTATATCCCTCTTCCTACTATTATGCAGTCAGAACCGGCAAGAACTGCACCTTCAGGCGAGCAGTATCTCTGTCCGATGCCATCGCTTCCTCCGTCTATTTTGATTCCTGGAGTCATTATGACGTGACCAGGCAGTGCAATTTTGGCAAGCTTCTTCAATTCGGCCGCATCGCTTCCGTTTCCTATATATCCGGCCACGAACTCTCTGTTTTGATTCGAGAATTCCACTGCCTTTTCCGTATATTCTCCTGTTGCGAGATTTCCTTCCGATGACATCTGTGCAAGTATGATTATTCCTCTGGCAATGCTATCTTTGATGCCGCTCATCACTTCTCCGATGCCTTTTATCGGTCCCGGTCCTGGAAGCACGTTCACATTCACGAAGTTGGACCATTCTGCTATCCTGTAAACCCCATGTGTATACTGCATTTTCACCGTATTGCCTATATCCGCAAACTTTCTGTCTTCAAATATCATAAAATCATGTTTTTCCGAAAGTCCTACAAGCCGTTTTGTAAGTTCCGGTGTGAAATAATCCACCAAATCTATGTGCGTCTTCAGTACGGCTATCTCAGGTCCCAGGAGGTCGGCAAGGCGAAGCATCTTTTCCGGATCTGTAATGTCATCGCTGAATATCAGGTTTGTTTTCTTCCTTGACATTACGTCAAACAGCTTCCTTGCGGCATTATTCGCTGCTTTCTCCATCCGCGCCTCGTATTTCATTGTGTATTTATCTGTCATGCTATTCCTCCTTCCATTCGCTCAAGCACTTTCTCGACCGTGGGCATCATGCTCTGGCACCCAATCTTTTCGACTACAAACGAAGCGGTGGCAGAAGCAAATCTTCCTGCATGTACCACATCTCCTGAATCATAATAATCTGCAACGAATGCTCCTGCAAAAGCATCTCCTGCCCCATTGGAATCTGCAACAGCAGCAGCCTTGAACGGCCGTATTCCCAAAACAGAGCCATCAGTGAATATTCTGCTCCCTTCGCTACCCCTTGTTTCCACCACGGCTTTCATTTCAAATCCAGACCGAACTTCCCCCATTTCCATCCCCAGAAGTTCTCCAAGAAATTCTGCCTCATGCTCATTTACGAATAGCATTTCCGTATTTTCAAGGCAGGCTTCAGCATTCTCCAAAGAATACGAATAAATGTTGCTTGAGGGACCAAATGCCTTTATCCTGGAATGCGAGGAACGCAGGAGCATCGCATTTACTTCAGAATCGGGCGACGTGCAATAGAGTATTTTGTGTTCCGTATTGTTTATTGATTTTTTAAGGTAGTCGAGGTAGTCCTCCCGTTCTTCTATGAGGGCTCCTCCATAGAAGAATATCTTGGAGTCCCTGCCATCGTTGAATATGAAGCATTTGCACGTGTGGGCTTTTTTGTTATTGTATATCTGTGAAATATCAATATGCCTAGACTGCAGATGATCTCTGTATCCAATTCCTTCCGAATCAGCCCCCGCGGAACCCATGATTCCAACATGAAGCCCCGTAAGCGCCGCATATACTGCGAAATTGCCTCCTCTTCCTCCGAAAAACTTTCCTGTCGACTTGAGTTTTACTGAGCCTTTCTCGGCGAGGCCTGTGGTCTCGGATATCTCATCTATTGTAAGTTCGCCGCAGCAGAGAATATCAAAGGATGCCATGCAGATATATGGAAATCAGCTTCTAAAAGCTTTATTAAGTTCCAATACCTTCTCCCCGAGCTCATCCCAGTCGTGCACTACATGTATCAACGGATTCGGATGCAGATCAAGGCCAGCTACAAACTTTTTGTTCCATGAAGCTTCGAATAATATGCCTGGTCTGCCGCAATTCGCCAAACCTATCGCGAGATTCTCTTCGTCATCTACTATCGTATGCAACGGCGCAGAAACCTTCTCGGCGTTACCATTCACAAAACTTATTTCTCCATCATAGGTTATGCCTTTGCCTTCAAGCCATGTCTGCAAATTAGGGCGTATCGAATGGTCCCTGGCTCCCATTGTTGTTATAACTTTTATGAGCACATCATTTCTTTGCAATTCCTTGTTTATGGTCCCTATTCTCGAATCCATCAACTGTATGTCCTGGAAGCGTTCTCTCCATATCTCGTCGAGTATCATTGACACTCTATCCTTGCTGATGCCAAGTTGCAGGAATTTGGAAGATTCATGGAAAGGCCTGCGTGTCAGATGGCCTCTCTCAAGTCCTTTAAAATTATATCGATCCTTCAGAATTTCTACAAGCAATCCTGCAGTATCTGCAGTTACATTGTCTATATCAAGCCCGAGCGTCATTTTCTCTTTTTTCATATTTCTGGCAAAGATTTCCATGTTACAACCTGGAGTTAACCTTCGTAATCAAGAACGCCTGTGATATAAATTGATTTGTATCTCTCTCCGACAATTGTACGGGCTTTGAATGCCTTCCATCCGGCAAGCCGGGCAAATCGTCCGAACAATTCAATCTCTCATGCCTTCCGGTTCCTGTACTGGTAGTATCTGTACAGCGCTTCAAGCGAAAGCGCAACAGCCCTCGGGGAATCGTATACTGGCAGGCCAGACCTTTCCATCATCCGTTTGTGCATTTCAGTATATTCTGCGCCTATGCTGAGCACCAGCATTGGTTTGTCCGTCTTTTCCTTCATGCTTGCCACCTGTGCGGCAAGCCTGGAGTCCGCCCCAGGAGTCTGGAAAAGTATTATAACTACCATAATGTCTACTTGGGAATCAGCATCAAGGTACTCCAACGCAGCTCCATATCTCTTGTCATCTGCATCTCCTGCCAGGTCAAGCGGGTTTCTCATATTAACCAGGGGCGGCATCACCTTTCTGAGTGCTGTTTTTGTTTTTTCACTGAGTTCTGCTATCTTCATGTCTCTGGAAGAAGCTATGGCATCAGTCGTCAGGACACCTGCTCCGCCTCCGTTGGTAATTATAGCTATCCTGTTTCCCCCAGGTGCGCCTTCTGACGCAAAGATTTTTGAGTAGTAGAGAAGTTCGCTAATGTCATTAGCTATTGTGAATCCGAACTGCCTGAAGACAGCCTCATGGGCCTCATAGCTTCCGGCGAGAGCCGCCGTATGCGAATGTGCAGCAGTCGCTCCTGCCGCAGTCCTTCCCGCCTTAAGAACCACAACCGGTTTCTTTTTGGTTATTTTTTTAGCCAGTTCTATGAACTCCTTGCCCCTTTTTATTCCTTCTATGTATATTGCAATTACTTTCGTCTCTTCGTCATCCATGAGATATTCCAGTATGTCAACCTCATCTATGTCCGCAGCGTTTCCATAAGAAATGAACTTGGATATGCCGAAACCTTCTCCTGCCATAAGGTCAAGCACCGTGCTTCCAACCGCGCCGCTTTGTGCTACAAAACTTATGCCTCCTATCTCTGGTTTTGAAAGCTTGTACGAGGGAAGGAAAAGCGTATTGACTCTTGACCTCGGGTCCATGACTCCAAGGCAATTAGGGCCTATCATTGCAATGCCATATTTTTTAGCTATGCTTGTTATCTGATCCTGCAGTTCAGTTTTTCCTATTTCTGCAAATCCTCCGCTTACTACTACTGCGCTCTTGACTTTTGCCTTGCCACAGTCTTCAAGAACCTGCGGCACTGCCTCTGCAGGAACTGCTATCACGGCCAGGTCTATTCCTTTTTCTTTTATGTCAGTGACTCTCCTGTAAGACTTCATTCCAAGTATTTCCTCGGCGTTCTTGTTCACTAGGTATATCCTTCCCGAATAGCCGTCATTGATATAATTTTGCAGTATTATGTGGCCTACCTTTCCCGCGGTCTTGGAAACTCCGACTATCACTACGCTTTCCGGTTTCAAAATATATCTTAAATCTTTCATTGCAGCACCCTTATGTCAACTATATCATAACCGTCTTTCCTGAGTATTACTGGATTAAGGTCAAGCTCTTTTATCTCCTGGTTTTCGTTAAGCAGTTTGGAAACGTTAATCAGAAGCCTTGAAAGCATCTTCCTTGACTCTCCTTTGTAGGTAACTACATCCCTTGAGACCAACTGATCAAGCATATCCATCGCGTCCTGCTCTTTTATGGGGCATACCCTGAGTGCGAAATCTTTGAATGCCTCAACATATATGCCGCCGAGGCCTATCAGTACAAGCTTTCCGAATTGCGGATCTTCCCTTCCTCCAATTATCGCTTCAACGCCGCTTCCGGCCATCTTCTGCGCTATTATCTTGTAGGGTCTTGTGTTTCTTCCCTTGGACGTCAGTTCCTGATAAGCTTTTGCTATTGATTTTTCGTCGTCAAGTCCAAGCTTGACCAACCCTGCCTTTGATTTGTGCAGCTGTCTTTCCGATATAAGCTTCATCACTATAGGCTTCCCCTCGGAGAAATATACTGCATCATCCTTGCTCTCCACATACCTGCTTTCAATGCTTTTTATTCCATACCTGTCCAAAAGTCCTTTCGCCTTAAAATAATCCCATAGCATATCTAACTACCTCAGTGGAAGTATATGTAGTATATTGCGCCAACTGCAGCAACAATAACTATCGATATTAGTATCAGCGGAAGAGTCTTAGATTTCTGCACTTGTGTTTTTTTATTGGCATTGTCCTGCTGCAATACCTGTGCATGCGCTTCAGGCGAAACTGCCGGGTGCACATCCTCATGTGCCATCTGCTGTCCTGGCCTTTCCATAAGCGGCGTTTTCGGAGGTACAGCTTTCGGCGTCGGCGTTTCCTGTGGGTGTATCTGCGTTTGAGGCGCAGCTGCAGGGAAAGGAACGGCAGGTTTAGGGGACTGCTGTGCGGCGGTCTGTCTCGGCTGTCCATACAGACTTGCAGGATGTTCCTGTCCCTTTGCCTGAAGGAATCCCTGTTCTGTAAGAAGCAGCTCTATGCTGCCATTCCTAAGCTCATATATTATAAAGTTCTGCCTGTAAAGCTTGTAAAGCCTGAATGCGAGGTCTTTCGCTCTTATGCCAAGCGAGTTCTGCAGGTCGATAAGCAGCCTCTTCCCTCCTGACATCTGGGCAAGCAGCGAATGATCAAGAGCATCAAGAGGCGAACTGCTCTTGCTTTCGGCTTCTGCAATCAGGGCTTTGCCTGTATCCGTTATCGTTATGAAATTAGGTCCAGGGTAATTCGCTGTAAAATCTATAAGCCCCTTCTGTTTCAGTGTACCTGCTATGTTTGACGCGTCAAATATAGTTGCATTTAGCGCCGTACCAAGCTTTTCCATTGGCGTATTTGTGGTTATCTTCAGAAGCGAGGCAAGGTCCATGAATGTTATATCATCTAGCATACAATCAACTATTCTACAATAGGAAACAATAAAAGGGTTTTCAAACCCTCTAATATCATTATAAACTTTATCAATCCATACTTTGATCATTGTGATTTTTTGAACGTAAGGATTTTAGGAGGGGGCCAGGAGGTCGGAAGGTCTGGAATACTTCTTGAGGGAAGCAAGAACATACTGATGGATTATGGTATAAAAATAGAAGAGAAAATAGAGTACCCCCTGTCTCCTAGCAAGGTCGATGCGTTTATACTGAGCCATGCCCACCTTGACCATAGCGGATTTTCCCCTGCGCTTTATAGAAATGGAATGCCTACTGCATTTGGCACCGAACCTACTAAGGCTCTTGCAGAATTGCTTATAGAAGACGCAATCCGCGTGCAGAAAATGAAACGGGTGCCTTCCAAATACAAGAAAACAGAACTTAGGTCATTTCTAAACTCATTCATGACATATAATTACAAGACGCAGATACCATTCCATGACTACCTGATATCATTGCATGATGCCGGGCACATATCCGGAAGCGCCATAACGCGCATCGAGAATCAGCGGACAGGCAGAAAGCTTGTATACACCGGCGATTTCAAACTCTCTCCCCAGGTTCTTCATAACGGCGCAGAAGTAATTGAAAGCGATGTTCTTGTGATAGAATCCACATATGCCGCGAAGGAGCACCCGGACCGCAACAACCTGATAAAAATGTTCGTTGACAGCATAAAGGAAGTAATTGAAAATAATGGAATAGCGCTTATACCTGTTTTTGCAGTAGGAAGAAGCCAGGAAGTCCTTGCCATCCTTGAAAAGAACAAGCTCACAAGCCACGCTTACCTTGACGGAATGGCACGCGCCGCAACAAGGATATCTATGGAACATCCAGGTTACATACACAATGCGGATCTATTAAAGAATGCGATGTCGAAGGTCACTACCCTGAGAAAAGACGCGGAAAGGGAAGAGGCGCTTTCCGGAGGAAGCATAATAGTGACAACATCCGGGATGCTTGCCGGAGGTCCTGCCTTAAACTACATCACAAAACTCAATGACAAATCCATGATATTTTTGACTGGGTATCAGGCCGAAGGAACCAACGGCAGAAAACTCCTGGACAACAATCCTCTGGAAATAGACAACAGAAAGGTATTCATAAAAACACCATTCGCATTCTATGACCTCTCTGCGCATGCAGGCCAGTCGGACATTTACGACTACGTGAAAAGATCCGATCCCGAAACCGTAATATGTGTGCACGGCGACAAAGAGGGCACGCTCTCATTCAAGGACTGGTTGGAGATGGAAGGCTTTGAGGCATATGCTCCTGCAATAGGCGAAAGAATAAAAATCGACTTCTGAATCTGGGCATGTTGCGGGAGTGACATCCTCACACCAGTAAACGGCATGAGCTTCCTCAGCATTCATCTAAACTCCCGCGTCTCGGGACTTTCAATCATTCCGAGCCAGCGCCGGCAATCTTTATTGTTACCAAAATAACAAAATATTATTATATTTGGCTACACTATCTTTGTACTGTCAAAACCGATGGTCTTCATGGTAACAGTTGCGCATGTAGTGGCTGGAATAATACAGAAACGACCTTTTCTTGAGGAAGCCCTGGTAAATGACATAATAAACTACGCATATCTTGCCGACATGATAAAGCCAGAAGTCGAGAAACTGATGAGGAAGGAGGTTAACCGCTATGCCATAATAATGGCGATAAGGCGATTCTCGGAAAGCCTAAAAGACAGTTTCATCGGAAACCCTGTTTTGGATATAAGCGGCGCTGACATAACCATAACCTCTGGCATATTCGAGGTTACTGTTGTAAAGTCGGCAGGCACGTTAAAGGAACTGTCAAAGCTCTACGACATAGTGAATTTTGGCTCCGGCGATTTCCTGACTATAACCCAGGGCCTTTTTGAAATAACAATCATTTCGAATATGAAATACATTGACGAAATGCTTGGAATATTCGAAAAGAAGGACATTAAGAAGCAAAGCACTGATCTCTCTTCTGTAATAGTAAGGATACCTGAAAAAACCGCAGAGTCAATGGGCGTTCTGTATCTTCTTACCAAGGCTTTGAGCTGGGACAATGTGAACATCTTCGAAGTGGTCTCAACACTCACCGAAGAGATATTCATAATATCCGAGAACGATACCACTACTGCATTCGACGCAATAAAATCTCTGATGGGCAAAAACAAGCCCGCAAAGAAATAATAAAATACCGCAATCTGAAAAACCGATTGCAAGGCTTAACAATAAAAAAAGCTAATACGGGGAGATTCACATCTCTTCCGTATCTGAGTCTTCGGAGTTGTATTCTTCATCGGATGAGCTTCCTTCTGCCTTTCCGCTTCCCTTCTCGACTACCTCTATCTTGCCGAATTTTCCCGTAGAGAGTTGTGGCGTTCCTCTGAACTCACTTACATAGCCATTTGTTACTTTTACTTTGTCGCCTACGTTTACCTGTCCTATGGTGTCTCCCCACAGTGAAATCGCTATGCTTCCTGTATCGTCCTTCAATATGGCATTTGCAACACTAAGTCTTTTTCCATACTTCGTTACAACCTCTCTAGGCTCGTCCTTCTCTGCTACTACTGCTTCAACATCAACATTCGATGCTCCTGCCTTCAAATCGCTTATATTCATTTATTCACCAGAGTGATAAATAGTGATTAAGCTAAGTCAGAAAAGTTATAATAATCCATATGTTATATTGGGACATACGTCAAAACGCCTACGCCGCCTCCATCACATGAAACTGACATATTCAATATAAATATCTGGACAGCGTAAATAATCCCTATGGGAATATTGAAGGGCTATGTGCTTGGGAGCATTATTGGCACTCCTGCAATGCCGTTTTCACGGGATCATACCCGTTTCGAGCTGTTTAAGCTTCTAGTCCGCGGAGGAACGAAAACGCTACAAGCCAAAGAAGCCCGGCAAAAAACTTCCGCTCCGGACTCGGGAAACGCAAAAGGAAAGAGCATAATACCAAACGCCCAAACAAAGCGATGAAATTCCATACTGCTGTATATTTAATCTTACACGGCGATAAATAATCACAGAAGGCATATAGATGGCTGAAACAATCAACAACTCCAAGGCGACTGGCTCAACACTGCGCTCTGCAAAACTGGCGGCATTCACACTGACTGTCATTACAGCCGCGCTACTTTTTGCAGGCTTACTGCGCCGTGCTGAATCTAGTCTTACTGGCTCGGCCAAGAACGCTCGAAGAAAATAAAGATCTGGGGTTCTAGCCAAAATTTGGTAATATCATGGCAATATCGGAATTGAATTTTGAAGAAGCGTTAAAATTCGCCAAGGAAAAGCACACGAAACTGGTGTGGATCGGCAAGGAGCCTATCGAGTACATACGTGAACTTACCGGATTGAATGAAAGCCAGTTGATTAAGGCCGAACCCAATGTGCTTGCCTATGCTGACAAGAAAGAAGCCGAAAAATTCACAGATCACGTCTTCGTTTGTTACCATGGCAATTCCTCCAGATACCTGGCAACTTTGTTAAAGGACAAATTCGGAATCGAGTCTATCAGCATGAAAGGAGGAGTCACATCGTTGGTAGGCGAGATCTTCTAGGCTGAAAGTTTTCTGGAATAAAGCATCAGGCTTTTTATGGTCCCAGATGTTTTCAGCGAACACAACGATATTTTTTTCCCATCTATCTGCCTCACGAAAGCAAGCGCCAGGACCATGTTCTCCTCGTATCCTCTGTTTACCTTTATTGTGAACAACCTCGGAGTATACTGGGAGGCTATCTTGGGATTCGCCTGTGAATATTCAAGCTCTCCAATAACCTTCATTACTTCTGAAAGTATCTCTCTTTCACGCATTCCTGCGTCAAGGTCGCCCGAGGAGCGAACCAGTATATATCTGTATTTTCGTTTAAGTATCAAGCGATCATGCCTATTGAAGAGACCATTCCGGCCGCGCGATTCTCGTCGCTCCAAGGAATTTTGCAAGCGCAACCATCTGCCCCGCGGAAAGCAACTCGGCTTCGCTTTTTGCTGCTGATATGAGTGCTATCTTTGTTCGTTCCCTCATTGCGAAACCCATGAGAAATCTGGTTCTGTATATATTCCTGAGCCGCTGCCTCTGCTCCTGCAGGATAAGCCCTGCCGTACTTATAAAAAGAATTTTCTCATGCTCCCTGCATTCTTCAACAGTCTGCCTGATTAGCTCATTGTCTGATATGATTATGCCTTCTACGTTGTTCTTTCTAAGTGCCTTGCCAAGCACTCCAGGCTCATTTCCGATGAATATGCATCGTTCATTGCAATCGATGCTTCCGGTTATCTGAAGCTCTTTCTTCGAATACATCTTCTTGTAGCCCAGCGCAGCTGCAAGTTTTTCATCTACCGAATCCATTTCAGTAACATCAAATCCTCTCATTTCATCATACCTTGTCGTAGATCAGTGTCACCATGTCTCCGTCCAGCAACACATGCTCCCTGCCTTGTCTCTGGTTAGGGAACTTTGCGCTTTTTCCATTTATATAAGCATACCTAAGGTCTTTCGCGGTCTTCGAGTGCAGTTTCCTGGCAAGATCCATAATCGTCGATCCGCTCCTGAGTATCATGGGCTTTTCCATGTCTGCCATGCCATCCTTTGGTTTCAGGTATATCCTCAGGAGGCCAAGCTCCTGGAATATTCTGGTCTTGAGCCCTTCCAGATTGGTCTTCTGCGCAGCGCTTATTGCTATCGTCTTTATTCCTGTCTTCTCCTCTATTTCCTTGCTCACTGCGCTAGTGAAATGCTGCGATACGCTGTCTATCTTGTTAAGTATAATCAAGGCCCTTATGTTGACTATGCTGCTGTCCATTATTTCCATAAGGTCGTCTATTCCTGAATCCTGGTGGAAGATTACCTTTCCGTTATATATGCCATAGCTGTTCAGCACCTCCTGCACATCTTTTTTTCCTGGTACTTTATGTCCAAGGCTTTCTATTTCCAAGCCTCCCGTAATGTGCCTTTCCACATTTATCCTGGGCCTGGCCTTGTTGACCCTTATGTCAAGTTCATAAAGCTCGTCAAGAAGCATGTAAAGTCCTTCGGGCTTGGTTATGTCGAGCATTATAAGGAGAAGATCTGAAACCCTTATCACGCTGGCTATCTTTGCGCCGCTGCCTTTCCCTTCTCCGGCGCCTTCTATAAGCCCGGGAACGTCAAGTATCTGTATATTGGCGCCCATATGCTGCATGATTCCGGGTATGACTTCAAGCGTGGTGAATGCATATGCTGCCACTCTTGACTCTGCGTTGGTTACGGCTCCAAGAAGCGACGACTTTCCCGCATTCGGGAATCCTACGAGCACTGCAGTCGCGTCTCCTGTTTTCCTCACGGCAAAGCCAATGCCCTTTCCCTTCTTGCTGCTTGCCATCTCCTTTCTTATGTTGGCTATTTTCTTCCTCAGTATTCCCAGATGCTTGTTTGTGGCTTTGTTGTGCTTTGTCTTGGAATATTCCTCCCTAAGCTCATTAAGGGTCTTTTCAAGATCAGCCATGTCAGATATTGATTATTCAACATTTATAGATGCTTAGCGGACCATCAGCCGCAGCTCTGAATAAAAAATCCGTGTACTATATCTGGGATAACTGAGACGTCCTCTAAATACCGTCTGCCGGAAAAGTTTTTAATACCTCCTTCCTATATAGATTTAGGCGAACTGGTGAAAAAATGAAGATATCAGAGATATACCGGATGGATGTATATAGCGATTCAGGTCAATACCTTGGCGACGTGCAGGATGTCGTAATAGATCTCGAAAAGGGAGAGATAAGCAGGCTACTCATGACCCCCTGGAAGGGAATAAAGGGTGATGCCCCGTCACTTCTGAAAAAGAAGAGCATTCTATACAAGAGCGTCAAGAATGTCGGCGATGTTGTTCTTGTTTCATCACCTTCGGGACTGAAGGAAGAAACAGCATCAAGGGAAGAAATAAACGATCTATCCAGATGAGTAATAATCTGCATGCTCTTCCACAGATAGCTTATAATGCTTTTACTGCCAAAGCAATCTTGTGCTATCGTGGAAGAGCCTATTTTTAAAGAAAATCTAAGCGAGAAAGAAAAGGAGATAATCAGGCCTTACTTTTCAAGTCTTGAGAAGAACACATTCGTGCTTACGAATCTGCCTGAAGTAATAAAAGGAACCCTATTTTCAAGATACAGCAGATCCGACAAAGGAGCAAGGAGGCTTCTTCTTGATGAATTTATAACCAACAAGGAGATAGCCGATGTGATAGGCGCAGGCTCTCCAATAAATCATGCTAATGCCTCTCTTGCAATAAACAAAGCAGAGGATTTCTACCAAAGGGTGCTTGTAGGGTATGGCGATGACTCTGTTGCAGAGCTTGCAGGCGTCCATCTCGCATGCGAGAACATCTCAAGCCTTGCGGCAGACATGCTCACCGATTCAAGGATTGGCATATCTCCATTGGAAAAGTCTGCCAGATACATACTATTCGACAAGAAAGTAGACGGCAAATATCTGTGGTACAGGAGCAAGGCCATCCTATCATCGAGGCACAGCCAGCTCTACGAAGAGACAATGGAACTTTTATTTTCATCATATTCGAAATGGCTTCCCATAGTTCAGGCTCATGTAAAGTCAGTAACTCCGAAAGATCCTACCGCAACAGACCGTGCATATGAAAGCGCAACAAGGGCCAAGGCATGTGACATACTTAAAAATCTCCTTCCTGCAGGCAGGCTGACAAATGTAGGCTTATATGGAAACGGCAGGGCATTCGAATATCTTCTGACAAAGCTTCATTCAAGCAATCTTACCGAGGCACAGCTGCTTGCCGAAGAGATACACGAGGAACTTGCAAAGGTAATACCTGCTTTCGTCAAGCGTTCCAAGCCTTCCGAATATATAATGGGCTTAAGGGAAGGCATGGAAAGCTACAGGCAGCCGCACGCTGGAGCAGGCAGTTCCGGCAACGAATCCATCCGCTTGGTTGACTACGATCCAGAAGGCGAGAACAAGATACTCGCAGCAATGATATATCCTTATTCACACAGCTCTTTAGACGATCTCATTTCAAAGATAAGCAGGATGTCCAACGAAGAGAAAAAGAAACTGGCCTCCGATTACCTTTCAAAAAGGAGGAACAGGAGGGACAAACCTGGCCGTGCCCTTGAAAACACTTATTACACATTTGAGCTGTGCGCCAACTATGGTATTTTCAGGGATCTCCACAGGCACAGGCAGCTAAGTCAGGAGAAGCAGGCGCTCACCACAAACCTGGGTTTTGACACTCCTCCTGAACTGGCAGAGATAGGACTCGAAAAGGAGTTCCAGGAAGTCATGAACAAAGCCAGGGAGGCGTACACTACCATTCATGCGGATCTGCCCACCGCGGCGCAGTACATTGTGCCAAGAGGCTTCAAGATGAAATGGTACATGAAGATGAACCTCAGGGAAGCGTTCCACGTCACTGAGCTCCGGTCTTCGAAACAGGGCCATCCAGATTACAGGAAAGCAGCGCAGAGGATCCGGAACCTTATACTTGAAAAGCATCCAGCTCTTGCAGAATACATGCAGGTCGACATGAACGAGTATGCATTGCCGAGGATAGAGAGCGAGAAGCGCATCGACAGGAAGCTGGAAGAGCTTGACAAGAAAACAGGTGCAACACAATGATAATTTCTACCCTGAAGGTGCTCGAGCTGAATAAAAAGTATAATCTTGTCGAAAACATGGACGAGCGCGAGCTGAACAATCCTGAAGGAGTGGGCATAGACATACGCGCAGGAAAGGCCTACCGCCTCATAGGCGAAGGATTCCTCGGCGTGGTAGACCGCAAGAGCTCCGATACCGAAAAGATAGCCGACATAGATAAAGGAGACAAGGAGATACTGATAAAACCCGGAGATTATCTTCTGGTCAAGACCATGGAGAAATTCAATCTTCCAGGGGAGAAGGTAACTGTCGAGGAAGGAGAGAAACCCATGTATCTCTCATTGCATGTTTATCCCCGCAGCACCCTGCAGCGATGCGGCATTTACCTGATGGCGACAAAAACCGATCCGGGATATAGCGGAGAACTGACTTTTGCGCTGGCAAATCTGGGAGGAAGACAGTTCAAGCTGGAACTTGGTGCAAGATTCGCCAACATAGTCTTCATGCAGGTTGCAGGCGAGATCAGCCGCGCCTATGAAGGCCAGTGGAAAGGCGGCCGCGTGTCAACCGGAGGACTTGAGAAACAAATATGATGCAATTATCCGGCAATTCGGCTATTTGGTTGCATTCCAGTGAAGGACTTCAACTCCTGCATTTGAAAAGAGATCAATCGAACCTGGATTTTCCTTTCTGTATTCCTCAACAAAAACAACCCTTCTGATTCCTGCCGCAACAATGCTCTTTGCGCATAGGAAGCAAGGCTGCACAGTTGAATAAAGCGTTCCGCCTTCAGTGGAGATTCCGTTCTTTGCAGCCACTGCGATCGCATTCTGCTCTGCGTGTACTGTTCTTATGCATTTATGATCGGCATCAAGGAGGCATCCGACGCCTTCGTCAATGCAGTGCGGCATTCCTGCAGGAGCGCCTACGTAGCCGCTGCTTATGACTCTGCCTCCTTTTGTAATTACCACTCCTACCTGCCTTTTCGGGCACGAGCTCCTCTTTGCCATCATTTTTGAGATATCTACCATTACTTCATCTATAGTGGGTCTGTTATCTGCCGTATAATCACCATGTTTTAAGTATCCTGCAAACTTCCATATATATTTCTTCATGTATTGTCGGATAATCCCTGTTCCCGTTTATGCTTATCCAGTTTTTGCAGCCGAATTTCTCGGCTTCGAGCTTTTTATACATGCCCTTTACCTTTTGCAGATAATCTTCCGACTTCTCGTTCCTGTCAAGATCTCCAGATTTCTGTATTTTCTTTCTCTTAAGCGCAGTTTCCGTATCAATATCCATGTAGACCACTATGTCAGGCACCGGCATCTTGGACAAATTAATGATCTTCTTGGCGCTCTCGTAATCAAAGCCAGAAGCGCACTGGTATGCCAGTTGAGAATGCAGATACCTGTTCATTATTATGGTGTCTCCTTCCATGAGCTCATTTTTTATCTTTGTCCTGTCTTTCTGCTTGTCAAGCATCTGCAGGAAGAACAGCTCATCATTCTCCATTTCAATCTTTCCGTAAAGATAATCCTTTATTATCTTGCCGTATCTTGAGGAATAGTCAGGGTAATTGTAAACCACTGTTTTGGTCTTAAGATCCTTGAGCCTCTTGGCAAGCATTTCGGCCTGGGTGCTTTTTCCCGAGCCGTCTATACCCTCTATGCAGATGATAACTCCTTCCAGAAAGACACCTCACAACAATAGCTATGGGTACTGCTATGTATTTATATCATTTTGGCAATTTTATATAGGCACATTGTTGCCAGCATACTTCAATAGTAAGCAAGTCTGCCCTGGAAGAAACGGCTTTAACGCCTATTTATATCTTCCAGGCAAATCTATCTGCTATAGAAGATGCTCCTATCGTCTAGCTCGGCCAAGGACGTGGGGCTTTCAACCCCGCAACTCGGGTTCAAATCCCGATGGGAGCAAACAAAAATTACGACGACAAAGCTGGTTCAAATCCAATAAAACTATTCCACTGTTCAAGACGAAGTTCAAAAGCTAGAAAGTTCAATAAACATCAGGTAACCTATCAATACTTAAAACGTCTTTCGTATTCCTTATGTGGGAACCATTCAAGCAGTATAGCTATTATCTCCACTTCATTGCCACTTATAGAATAAACAAGCCTCCAAGCATTTGGCAAGTTGTATTTCCAAAGGTTGTTTATCCCGTACCTCTGTTTGTAGATTTTGGGTATAAGCCGTTTGGGTATCTCTATACCGCACTCTGGATTAGCTTTCAAGTCATCAGTGGCTCTATCAAGGAACTTGTACAGCGTTGGATTTTCCCCTCTAACCTTGAAATAAGCCTTCTGAAGTTTTTCATCCGCAAAGACTACGCTAACCCTTCTATTATCGGTTATTTCAACACCAATTTGCTGTTGCTGTACCTCTTTACCAACTCTGGATTCCATATCCAAATTATCTTTCCATCCTTCTGGATAATCTTTCCAGATTCTTCCAAGTAAGCAATTATAACATTGAATGTCTGGTACATAACCTTCTTTTTCAATGATAACCATAATTGCCTCTTCGATGGATATTCCTTGGCTTCCTTTAGGGTCTCCTCTACCATAAGCACAGTATCCAGCCTTGGGTAGTGAATCATCTGCTGCGTCCGCATGATATTATATATGTCTATATAATATATAAATCTATCTACTCCGCACGGCTTGCGTTCTCTACACGCCAAGCCGAATTCATGTAGAGAGAAGCCACGAGGGGAACCCTCGTAAACAGGTTGTTTTCCCTCTACACTACTACACAGTAATATTAGAGCCTGCCATGTAGAGAGTCGTGTAGAGACTCTCCCGCTTCCTAAGTCGCCTTCGGCGACGCTCGGCGGGCTACGGCTGCCGCTTCGCAGGACACGGCGGCTAGGAGCTACGTCTTTTGTAGACGAAAGACGCCGATTTTGGGTTGGGGCAAAATCGGCCTTCGGTAGCTTCGTTACTGGTGGCAGTTTGCAGGTGGTTGCACCGCTAGCCCACGTGAATCCGAAGGATGAACGCGCTGGCGTAGCTTAGGGGTTATGGGTATCCTAACTAGAAACAGGCGGAGAAGAACCGTAATTATAAGTAAGAACCACACCGCCACCGTGACCGTAATTTCCTATTCCTCCAGATCTACCCTCACTCTTCTGTCTTCACCTGTTACATATATCTCCGAAAGATCTATCCTGAAGAATCTGAATTCTGAAGCCCCCAGGTATTCGCTAGATATGTATCTCTTGGTGGGTTCTATGTCTGATTCGGGAAATACTTTCTTGCAATATAGCGTTATCGCCTTCTCGATCTCATTCTCTTCTACCATAACGCATGTGCCTCTGGCCTGCACTCCATCCGAAGCCCCGATATCCTGTTCGGAATCAAATATTGATATGGCGACTTCCTGGTTCTCCTTTATGTTCTCCGCGTGCAGCGAATCAATCGCCGAAAGAAAATACATTCTATATTCTTCATCATGTACATAGAGGACCGGAGCTACCCACGGCTTTCCGTCCTTCGTGCTGGTTCCCAAGCTCATGTACTTGTTGTCCGAAAAGATACCTTCTGCCTTCTCCAAATATAAATTGCCATCTTTTTCCATCCAAAACCCCAAATATAATATTGCGGAATAACTAATTTAGCTTTTATCCGTATGGGGAGACAGATCTCCAATGCAAAAACTTTCCGGCACTTCTCCACTACTGATAAAGAAACAGGCTCATGTGCCTGTTTCCCATTCGCTCATGTACTTCTTCTGGGCGTCGGTCAGCTTGTCAATTTCAATGTTTATCGAGAGAAGTTTCTGCCTTGCCACCTTCTCGTCTATCTCCTGGAAGACGTCATAAACTTTCGGTGGAAGATTACTATTCTCTGCGATGTATACGGCGGAAAGCGCCTGGTTGCAGAAACTCAAATCCATGACTTCGCTGGGATGGCCCTCAGCAGCGCCAAGGTTTACCAGCCTGCCGCTGGCAAGGAGGTATATCTTCCTGCCGTTTATGTCATATTCTACGGTGTTGTTTCTTATCTCGCGTTTTGCCTTGGCTTCCTTTTCAAGGGCCTGCACATCTATCTCAATGTCAAAATGGCCAGAATTGCACAGTATGGCTCCGTTCTTCATTCTAAGCATGTCTTCCTTTGTTATCACTGACCTGTTGCCAGTGGCAGTTATGAAGAGGTCTCCTTTTTCCGATGCCTTTTCCATTGGCATGACTTCAAAACCGTCCATCACAGCCTCAAGAGCCCTGAACGGGTCTACTTCGGTGATTATGACTGAGGCTCCATGGCCCCTTAGCCTCATGGCTATGCCTCTGCCGACCCAGCCGTATCCTACTACTACTGAGCATTTTCCCGCTATTAGTATGTTAGTGGCGCGGAGTATGCCGTCTATGGTGCTCTGCCCGGTTCCGTATCTGTTGTCAAAAAGATACTTGGTCTTGGCGTTGTTTACTGCTATTATGGGATATCTAAGCTTGCCGCTCTTCTCAAGAGCCTTCAGCCTTGTGACTCCCGTAGTAGTTTCTTCGGTGCCTCCTATGATCTTAAGATCAGGATACTTGCTGTGAATCGCCGCATGAAGGTCTGCCCCATCATCCATTATGATATCGGGCTTGGCGGCAAGCACTTTTTCCATGTTCTCGTAATAGTCCTTGTCGCTTTGTCCTCTCCATGCAAAGACAGATATCCCATCTTTCACCAGAGCAGCAGCAACATCGTCCTGTGTGGAAAGCGGATTGGATCCTGCAAGGAAAACCTCGGCTCCGGCATCCTTGAGGGCCCTGGCAAGCACGCCTGTCTCTTTAGTAACGTGCAGAACTGCCGCAATTCTCAACCCTCTCAGTGGTTTCCTTGAAGCGAAGTCCTTGCGCATCTCCATGAGCGCAGGCATATGCATCTCTGACCACTCAAGCTGCCTGGCTCCCTGTTCTGCTAATCCTATGTCGTGTATCTTGTAATCCATCTAACCGCACGCTAAAGAAATTAGAGTTCTCCTATTCTTCTTTTCTGGGCTCTCTTTACTCTCTTCCTTCTCTTCTTGACCCATTTCCATCTCATTCTTCCTTTCTTCTTCCATTTCCTAGGTATGCTTCCCAAATTAACACCAATAATATATCGTACCTATTTAGGCATGAATAGATTTATATGCTATTAAGCTCAAGACTAATGATAAAGGGATATTATGAACAAAAAGCCAGTGATAGCCTTCGTGGTAATCTTACTGCTTCTAGTGGTCATGGCGTATGTAGCTACAAGGCCATCCCAGTCTAATCCTTCCACAACACATGTTATAACTACTCCATCAGGGCAGCAAAAGAACGGCACTTCCAATGCTATAGCCTCAAATACCATACCTAACATTACAAATTCCACTCCAACAGGCACAACTACCGGCACCATACCTGTGCAATATCAGAATTGCATATCTCCAAAGGAGATCGTGCCGCTGCCTAACGGAAACTTCAGCACTGGCACATACGAATACTGGAATGTAACAGGCTTAGGCTTCCTGAATGATACCGGCTCTGCAATTCCAACCAACATAATAGCTGCAAATGAAAAGGACATATACTACGGCCAGCCTTGGAGCAATTACTCTGGCAATTTCATAGCAACGACATACCATGGCGGTTTATCTATCAGCACAGGAAACCTCACATCAGCGCCATTCAAGGTGGTTGAGCCGTATCTCAATTTTAAGATAGTCTCTCCAAAGAACGCTTTGTTATATGTGGAACTTCTGCACGACGGAAAACCTTTCAGGGTAAGCCATTACAATACTCTCAATTCCTCTTCAGGCAACAGGGAGCAGAGCGTATTCGTGAATGCCACGATGCCTATCATAAGCTTTGTCTGCCAGAACATAAGCGTCAGGGTAGTTGCAGGAGTCGTCGGCTCTATCACAAACCGCTATGACTTCATAGCGGTAGGGGACTTTGCACAGAGCAAGTACAATCTGGAGACTCCCAGCACACTGGTCAACAGCACCGTCCTGCCTTCCTGATGTGTAGCCATGCCAGAGCTATACCTATACAATACCCTCTCGCATTCAAAGGAGAAATTCGAGCCAATGCATGAAGGGAAGGTCAGCATGTTCGTGTGCGGCCAGACTGTATACGACGACGCTCATCTCGGCCACGCAAGAAACTACATTTCATTTGACATCATAGCAAGGTGGCTCAGGTGCAGGGGATATACTCTCCAGTACATACAGAACATAACTGACGTAGACGACAAGATAATAGCCAGGTCTCTGGAAAACAAGACCACTTCTGAAAAACTCGCAGAGCAATACGAGGCAAGGTTCCTGAAAGACATGGAATCCCTGGGAGTCAAGGCCAATGTGGACGCGTATCCCCGTTCCCACGACTACATAAAAGAAATGGCGATGCAGATACAGCTTCTTCTTGACAAAGGCTACGCCTACATTTCCGAAGGAAACATCTACTACGAGATAGACAAATTTCCCGATTACACCAATCTTTCCGGCATGCGCATAGACGAACTCTCGAAGCACAGGATAGAGGCTGAGCCCGGAAAAAAGAAGCCATACGACTTCACTCTCTGGAAGAAGGTAAAAGCGGGAGAGCCGCACTGGCCGGTATCCTTCTCCTCCAACGGAAAAACCTCACTGCTTGACGGCAGGCCAGGATGGCATATCGAAGACACTGCGATAACGCATGCCTTTTTCGGCCCGCAGTATGACATACACGGGGGAGCAAGCGAGCTCATATTTCCGCACCATAGCAACGAGATAGCCCAGGCAGAGGCCGCCTTCGGCAAGAAGCCCATGGTAAAGTACTGGCTGCATTCCGGCGTCCTAAAAATAAAAGGCGAGAAGATGAGCAAAAGCCTCAAGAACTTCATAACCATAAGGGAGACTCTTAAGAAATACGATCCGGAAGCCCTGCGGCTTATGGTTGCATTATCGCATTACAGGAGCCAGATCGATTTCTCGGAAGAGCTGCTCAAGAAGGCAACATCTTCGCTGAATTATTTCTATTCTTCACTCTCAATGGTCTACAACGCAAAGGAATCGGAGCAGGAGAGCGAATCAGGAAACGTGCTGCTTGCGATATCATCAAAGCTCGAAGCAGAGTTCGGAAGCGCGATGGACAATGATTTTGACACCCCTAACGCGATGGCATCGCTCTGGACGGCAGTCTCATCGATGAGGAATGCAGCTGAGAGCCATACAGCCCTGGACAAAAAGTCAAAGGCAAAAGCCATAAACACCTTTTTGGGATGCGCCTCGGTCATAGGGATTTTGGGCCATGACTGGTACAAGGAAGCTTTAGGCGAGGACATCCTTCTGATGATAAAGAAAAGGGAAAGATTAAGGGAGGGGAAAAAATTCAGCGCGGCAGATCTGATAAGGGATGAGTTAAAGCAGAAGCATAAGATAGGGCTTGAAGACACTGAGTATGGCACAGTCTGGTACAGGATACGCGATCTGCCTGCAAATGATGAAGGATAAGCCAAACTTTATAAACACTATCAGCAAATAATAAAGAGTAAGATTTCATGGTTACTATAGCGCAGTTCATAACTTCCGTCATAATAGGCATAGTGCAGGGGATATCGGAATGGCTTCCGATAAGCAGCAAGACGCAGATTCTGATAGTTTCACAGTATATGCTGCACATAAGCACGGCAGACGCTTACAGCTTCGGCCTATTCATGGAAATCGGGACGGTGCTTGCCGCAATAATCTATTTCCGGAAGGAGCTTTACAAATTGCTAAAGGTACTGTTCTTGGTATCGAAGGAACATGAAGACCGCATGATGTTCATATACGTGGTCATAGCCACATTCATGACAGGCCTTATAGGCGTACCAATATATTTTGTTTCAGACAAGCTCGCCAACCTCGGAGGCTCTCTGGGCATAATAATGATTCTTCTGGGACTTGTCCTTATAGGCGACGGCGTGCTGATCAGGCATGCAAGGCGCAAGCAGTCCAAGTTCGGCAACAACACACGCAGATTCAAGGACATGAGCATAAAGGATTACATAGTCATAGGAATCGCGCAGGGCCTTGCGGCACTGCCTGGGGTAAGCAGATCGGGAATAACCACCAGCACCATGATCCTCATGAAGATAGAGCCTGACGAGGCATTCAGGCTTTCATTCATAGTAGGCATATTCGCATCAGCGGCAGCCTTCCTTCTCACGCTAATCGTAAGCAAGGTAAACATAGTCACGGCAGTCGCAGGCATAGGTGTCACAGGCATACTGATCGCTATAGTCGTAGCCGCTATAATAAGCATGTTCCTGATAGACTTCCTTATAAAGGTCGCGGGAAAGTCAAAGATAGTCTATCTTGTAGTCGCATTGGGCCTGATAGCAATAGCAAGCGGCTGCATGTACCTGATACTTGGAACTGCAGTGTGATTCAACGTTTCAAGTCATGCCCGATTCTGGGCTATAGTTATCTCTACCCTTTTCCTATGGGCGCCCTTGTTGCTGAAGTCGGAGAGCTTCAGCCTTCCAATCTCTCTTGTATTTAGGACATGGGTTCCTCCGTCCATCTGTATGTCTAAATTCTCTATTTCGACAACCCTTATTATATTGAGTTTCTTTATGAGCTCTCTGCCCGGTTCCGTCTTTGCAAGGGATGGATTTGCCAGAGCCTCTTCACTCGAGAGAAATCTTGAATAGACATTATGCCCTTCCTCTATTGCGGCATTGGCCTCATCGACTATCTTCGCTGAAAGCTCTGAGTTCAATGCCTGCAGGTCGAAATCGACGTGAGACTTGTCAGTATATATCATTCCTCCCTTCCATTTTCCCGAATATCTGTTTTCAACGACAGCGCATAGCACGTGCAATGCGGTGTGATAGCGCATCAGGGAGTGCCTTCTCTGCCAATCTATTCTGCCTTCTATCAATGTTCCTGTGTCGTGCCTGAATTCTCTGTCGAGCACATGCACCACTTCGCCATTCTCCTCCCTGACATCGGTTACCCTGTATTCTTCCTTATTGGCGATTATGATGCCCATGTCACTCGGTTGCCCTCCGCTTGTAGGATAGAATGCCGTCTGGTCGAGTGTGATTTTCTCCGCGTCGGCATTTTTTACTGAGGCCTTGAATTCCTTCATATATGCGTCTTCCCAGTAAAGCTTTTTCGTCATGCAATAATCTCAGAGACTCTCTCTCATCACTATAGATCGGA
>JAJZIZ010000047.1 GCA_021846005.1 Microcaldota archaeon | reverse complement strand
GGTAAGGCTGAGGTACGGCATAAAAAAGGAACTTCTTGATTTGGTAAGATTGGAACAGGTCGGCAGGGTTAGGGCCAGAATTATGTACAATGCAGGAATAAGAAAAATTGAAGACATAAGAAAACCTGGCTCCTTGCAGAAACTGGAAAGGCTCTTTGGCAGGGAAATAGCCGAGAAGATTTATGGCCAGGTTTCTGAAACGCTGCCTGAAAATTTGAGAATGCAGGATCTTCCAGGAAATGCTGAAAATCGAAGGTAGTCTTTTTAAACTATATCTTTTTTATAGATATGGCGAAATTGTGTTACTAGGTATAAAGAGAATATATGAAAAGGCCAGTATAACCGACGGGAAAAGAATACTTGTTGATGGGCTCTGGCCTCGGGGGGTAAGACGAAGCACTTCCAATATAGACATATGGCTGAAGGACATCGCCCCAAGCGAGGAGCTCAGGAAGTGGTTCAACCACGAACCCAGCAGGTGGGACGAATTTAAGAAGAGATACACCGCAGAGCTGCGAAACAATACGGCAATGAAGAATCTGCAAAACAGGAGTGCAATTGAAGATATAACATTAATCTATGCGGCAAAAGACAGCAGGAGAAACAACGCAGTAGTCATAGCTTCACTGCTGAAGAAATCAGGAGGCAGGAAAATACATAAAGATGAAATTTCCAAGATGGTCGCTGAAGATCTGGAAAAGGAATTGCAGACAGCCTGAAAACAGAAAGATCAGGCAAGCTCTATCTTTTTAATCTCGAGCTTGGATATTTCTGCAATGTTGTTGACGTTCTTTATGCATTCTTTCTGGAAATTTCCTTCTATTATGTCCTTGATAAGCTCAGATCCTTCCTTCTTTGAAACGAGTTCTTTTGAGAATTCGGAAATTTTGGATCTTATTGCCTTTCGTTTTGTAGTAGTTATTTTGTTCCTTGTTATCACAAGCAGCTTGAGCACAACGGATTTGCCCGCGCTGTCCTTAAGCTTGTCCACAGTATAGATTGCGCTGCTTCTTCTTTTTACAAGCGAGTGCAGATAGCTGTACGTCTGTTCCAGGTATTGCAATTCGGTCTGTGCCGAATTTCCATTTACTTCTATTACCTTGAGGCCGACTATCATGAATGAATGCTCCATTTTGTTGGTTATCCACGACATGCTGGACTTGATTATTCTGCCCATCATCCTGTTGTCGTCATCTGCAGGCATTTCGCCAATTATGTTATTCCCCAAGAGAGGAGGAGGATAGACATTGAACCACTTCTTTTCTTTCCACTTTTCCATACCTTTGGTAGTTGCCATAAATATCAACCCTTTATAATCAATGCTGCCTGCTCAGGATCGTACTTCCAGGTCTTCGGTAGGGTGCCGTTACTCTTGTAGTATTTACTGAGCCTCCATATCTTTGACTCTGTCCTTTTAAGTCTGAGCTTGTTGTGAAGGTCCTGTTTGTTTGAAGATAAATGCTTCCTGAGGCCCACTGCCTTGCGCATTAAGTTTATCATGTCTGAAGGTAGCTCTCTTGAAAGTCCTTTCTCATCCATAATCTGGACAAGCCTCTTTCCCATCGCCTGCCTCACATATGGAACTCCATGCTTGTCTTTCAGGTACTGGCCTATTATTTCTGGTCCCAGACCTTGTTTTGAATAGCTTTCTATGAGCTTTTCTATCTCGTCCTTGGAGATTTTAAGATCTTCAGGGGCCTTGCCGATTTCAACGTCAGGTTTCCTTGATTTTGATTTTCCGTGTTTTCCAGTATGCATTCTTGCCATTATGACACTCAAGCTATTGATATTGTGAAAGGCCTAACCTAAGGCTTTTCCTATCCTATTTATTGCGTAAGAATATTTATAAGCATATGTTTCTGCCGAGATACCATAATGCATTGTTTTGCATGCGGCGCATCAGTGGCCCATTAACGCACCTTCCAGAGAATCCTTACATGCGCACTTGCGTTCCTTTTGCAGCCTTGGTACAATTGCCCTTACAAGTTCCTTAGCCTTAGATACATTCTGCCCAAATACACTGATTATCTCGCTTGCACTGACTGGTTTTGCTTCTTCGCCGCCTTCCAGGCCTGCGTCGTAATCAGTAACTATGCCTATCCCAAGGTAGCATAGGCTTTTTTCGTGGGCAAGCGCAGCCTCCGGGTATTGGGTCATGTTTATGGTTTCAAATCCCTGCATGCTGAAGAACCTTGATTCTGCCTTCGTGGAAAACCTAGGGCCGTTGATCACAACAGCTGTGCCTTTTTCATGGTAGCTTAATCCTAATTCGTTAAGAGAATCCACTGCGGCTTCACGCATCTCATTGCAGTATGGCTCTGCCATGCTTACATGTGCAACGTCGCCCTGGTCGTAGAATGTATCTGCCCTCCCATAAGTCATGTTGAAGAACTGGTCGAAAAGTACGAAATCACCCGGCTTGTATGACCTTTTTAGAGATCCTACCGTCGCTGTTGCTATTACCCTTTTTGCGCCGAGGCTTGAAAGGACTGCTATATTTGCCTTGTACGGAACCTTATGCGGAGGCAGGGCATGTTTACTGCCGTGCCTTGGAATAAATGCTACCTTGACGCCATTCAGCATGCCTATCGATATGAAATCGCTTGGCTTGCCGTAGTCGGTATCTATTTCCACATTTTCAGGAGCCTCAAGAAGCGAGTAAAATCCCGAACCGCCTATAATCCCTATCTCTGCGTCCATTCAAACACGATTGTTATTATCACGAGTAAACTTATATAAGTTATAAACTGCAATTAGGTCTGGGTTTTCAATTGCACAGATTCATCGGAACCAGAAACGTCTCCGAAATAATAGGATTGTTTGCTATCACCATGACGCTGGGGTTTCTTATCGCTAACCTTGCAGTTAACACATCAAGCGTGGTATTTGTTTTCAAAAACCTTTCAAGCCCTCTTTTCACATGGTTTTCATATGCCGCTGACCTGATTTTGATTTTAGTCATAGCTGTTCTTGTGGTAAGAAGGCATTTTAGGCATAAAAACAGGGTAGAGTTCAAAATACTGGAGATAGTGGTGCTCACGCTTACTTCGTTCTTCCTTTTCTTTATGGTATCTGCAATACTGCTCAGGGAGATCCTTCCAGGATATGCCATTTATGCCCTTGCCGCATGTCTTTCCCTTGTGCTTGCCTTGGTAAAGGAAAAATGGAAAGGCACGAGAGACATGGCAACCATGGCTTCAAGCATCGGTATAGGCATTCTGCTCGGGTTTAGCTTCGGGTTTCCTTATGTGATGGCCGGACTTGCGATTTTTGCAGTGTATGATTACATCGCAGTATTCAAGACCAATAAAATGGCAAAGATTGCAGGATACTTCATAAGGAACAATGCGGCTTTTCTTATGAGCGTTTCTGAATTGGATGCGATTCCAGTAGAAAGGCTTACTGCGGGGGAACGAAATTCCTACATGAAACTCATCGAAAAAACAGGAGAATCGGAAAATCCACGCTTCAAAAAGATACTGGCAGAAGGAAAAATACCGATAATCTCGCAGGTATCGCTTGGAGAAGGAGACATTGCCCTTCCCCTCACCGCCATGATAAGCGCATATGCGTTCATGCAGAATTATTATCTTGCTGCCGCAGTGGGAATCGGAGCGATAGCAGGGATATCGTTGACCATGTACATGCTCAGAAAGTACATGAAACCCATACCTGCCGTACCTCTTCTTTTCGGGTTTATGGGCATTTTTTCAGGAATCGCGTTGGTAATTTTGGGAGATACCCAGATGTATCTTTCTGTTTTGCTTATTGTCGCAGGAACACTGGCTCTTTTCTTCCATACAAGAAAAACCAGAATAAGAAAGTGAAAAAAGCTGCAAATACGATCAGATTCTTCTTCGCGATCGTATAAAAAAATAGGACAGGATGCCCCTTTGAAAGGGCATCCTTAGAATTCGATTCTAAAAACAGAGTCATGCTGCTGCTTCTGCCTTTTTCCTTCTGTTGTTTATCAGCGTGTATCCCAGCGCCACTGCAATCGCTATGCCCAGAAGCACTGGCAATATACTAGTTACTGAAGCTCCGCCGTTGTAGCTCGTGGTTGTAGCGTTGTTGCCAGATGTAGTTGCAGTATTGCTGGACAATGTTGAATTGTTGCCAACAGTAGTGTTAGTGCTGGAATTTGAAACTGCATTGGCACTTGATGGCTGGGATGTTTGTGCAGTCTGTGTAACAGACGTTCCGCTTCCTGGATTCTGGCTCTGCGGTGCAGATGCTGCAGGTGCACCTATAACGCTTACAGTTATAGTGTTAGAACAGAATAATGCCTGCTTGTCGCATGCCGCTATGGAATATGTGCCTATTGGAAGTACATCAAGATTGAATGTTGTTGAGCCAGTGCCAAATCTGGACAGATGGCCATTTACGATTATGTTTATCTGATCTCCGGAATAGCTTGTAGAAGCCTGCAGGATGTCACTGTGTCCCAGATAGTCTGTGAAATTCTGGACAGTCATTGTTATGCTTGGATGCTGTGTGCCGCTGTATGAAATGGAACCGCTGAGGCTGGACTGGGAAGCAAATGTTGGAGCTATTACAAATTGCGTAGCAAGAAACACAGCTATAGCCACAAACTTTACCATGCCATATTTTTTCAAGCCAAAATTATGATCCGTGTTTTTCGTATTATTCATTTTTCCACCGCAGATTAGAAAGAGGAGTTTATGATATTTAAACCTTGTGATGAGTTTGCTGTGTTGTATTGTCCCGCAGATTGTATTGTCCCGCAGATAAAATACAGTTTATATATGATAAAAATCACAATTCTTTTGTGATAAAATATGACTCGCCCGCAAACTCCTATCCTTGAGATAGGAGTAAGGGCGTGCAAGAAAGTATATAAGAATGCAGAACAAAACAGGAAACATGGAAACAATGCGTGCCTATAAGTTCAGGATA
>JAJZIZ010000046.1 GCA_021846005.1 Microcaldota archaeon | reverse complement strand
TTAATTAGACCTTAAAGTGCATTTTATGGCTCAAGATAGAAACAAGCATGAAGGAGCAACAAGCATAATCAGAATAGCCGGAAGGGACATCAACGGCAGTTACAAGATGATACGCGGCCTCATGCAGATAAAGGGGATAGGCCATGGTATGGCAAGAGCCTTGGCGATATCATACGAGAATGAATATAAAGTAAGCAAGGAAACTGAATTAAAAGATCTCAGCGATGCACAAGTGGCACAGCTTGAGGCCATGATAAAGGACCCTCAGAAACTCAAGAACATACCAAAATTCATGCTTAACAGGAGGAAGGACTCAGAGACAGGAGAAGACATGCATATGATAGGAGTCGACCTTACAGTAAAAAACAGACAGGATGTCGACAATATGATAAGAATACAGGCGTGGAGAGGCCATAGGCACCAATACGGGCAGAAAGTAAGAGGGCAGAGAACAAGGTCGACAGGAAGGACTGGCGCTACAATGGGAGTCATGAAGAAGAGTGCAGAGGCTCAGGCCAAGGCAGCGCAGTCGCAGGCTGATAAGAAGTGATGCTATGGGAGCGCCTAGAAGAAATAGAAAGAAGGTCCAAAGGCCTGCAGACATATGGAATACACAGAGAATAACAGATGAACACAAGCTAAGGGACGATTACGGACTTAAGAATCTGAACGAGCTTTGGAGGGCCACCAGCGAGATAAGAAGAGTGAGAAGAAATGTAAGAGCGGTCCTTTCAGGCAAGGTCAAGGAATCCACAGGAAAGGAATTGGTTTCAAGGCTTTCAAGATACGGCATAGTGAAGGACGGAGCCAACCTGGACGATCTTCTCGAGATAACACCGCAGAACATGCTTGAAAGAAGGCTGCAAAGCATAGTTTTCAGAAAGGGGCTTGCAAAAACATCCAAACAGGCTCGCCAGCTCATAACCCACGGATTCATATCAATAGACGGCCGAAGGGCAAAATCGCCAGGATATCTGGTAAGCCGAGAAGAGGAAAACAGGATAGCTTATTATAAGAGCATAAATCTGGAGACACCGAAGACAGATGGTGTGACGCCTGTTGCAGCTGCGACAAGCGAGGAAAAACCAGAGGAGAAGGCTAAGTGATTTTTATGGCAAAAAATGCAGGAGTAAAACAGGTTGCTGGGCCTAAGAAACTTCAGAAATCAGAAAAGGACGAAATGGTAAGGAAGGGAGAGTTAAGCTATGAAGCCGAAGTCCAAGCCATACAGGAAAAGGCAAAACCGAAAGGAACAAGATGGGGAGTTGCGCATATATTTTCATCAAAGAATAATACAATAATAACGCTTACAGATCTTTCAGGGGCGGAGACCATCGCAATAGGAAGCGGAGGCATGGTTGTTGAAGCGGACCACGAGGAAGGATCGCCTTTTGCTGCGACTCAGGCAGCATACAGAGTATCATCCATAGCACTTGAAAAGGGAATAACCCACATAAACATAAAGATAAGGGCGGTCGGAGGCCATGGTTCCAAGACACCTGGACATGGAGCACAGGCAGTAGTAAGAGCCCTTGCAAGAAGCGGCTTTAAGATAGGAGCCATAGAAGACGTAACCCCAATGCCTACAGACACCACAAAGAGGCCTGGAGGAAGAAGGGGAAGAAGAGTCTGATCTTCTCTTTGTCCGGATATATAAGAATTTGCTTGGTTAGCCTGAGCCAGATCTAGATAAATTTTTGCTGGCGCCCAAGTAATCAGAGTAATGGATATTTTACGCCTGGATTAAATTATTTTAGGACAAATATCTGCACATGAACAGTTCTAAACCATTAGTATTTGTAGTAGGGGATTTTGGCGCAGGAGACCTTGCCTTCGCAGAGATAAAAAGAAAGATGAGAACACTTGTGGAAGATATAGAGATGGATTATGTCACAGTGTCCGCATATAGCACCATATCAACAGGATTCTGCATATACCAGCTCGCAATGGGAGGGGAGAGTGGAGAGAGAGGAGGCGTGTACATATTTTCAAACACTGCACCCAGAGCAGATAACCCGAATCCCAGAAACAAAAATGAAGGAGAACAGCTTGCATACGCAAGGCTTAAAACAGGACTGGAAATAGTGGCAGTCATGTCAAAATATACATTCTCGTTCATAAAGCCAATGATAGAGGAGTTGAGGGTTCTGAAAGTCGACAACATGGGCTCACAATTCAGATCCAGGGACAAATATCCGGAGCCGTTGTCAAGGATAATAAACAAGGACTATTCAGTGCTTGGAGAATCCCTCGATATTTCAATAATTCCGGAACCTCCAAAGGACAGGATAGCGTATGTTGACGGTTACGGGAACATGAAGCTTAGTACGCGCAGTTCAGACATGGCGCTGGGTTATGGCAGCCAGGTTAACATGAAGATCGGAGAAACTGTCCTGCAGGGAAAATACGTTGAGGGAATGTTTGGCGTCAAGGAAGGTGAGATAAGCGTTGCGCCAGGGTCTTCCGGATCTAAAGATAACAGATTCATAGAGATAAGCGTACGTCTAGGAAATGCGTGGAAAACATTCGGATGCCCGAGAATCGAAGAGAAAGTTGAAATCACAAAGCAGTGATACGGAACGCTAGTTTTTTATGCATGGCCGATCCCGAGCATGAAGAGTATTATGAAGATTGCTATCATCACTACGGCGACGTCGAAATTGTCATCTATATGGTAAGGCTGGCTTTCGAAAAGTGACGATGCCGCAGCAAACAGGAGCGCGAGAGGGCCTATAAAGAAATAGGATATCACCAATACAGTCAGGAAATAGACAGTTGTTCCGCCAAGGCTTTTTTTATGGTTGTATGGGAGCTTAGGGGTCTTGAATGATATGCCGAATAGGGTTGAGAACGAATCCGCGAGGAATATGGCGGAGAATACGACCAAGACAGGATTTCCAGTCAGGAAGGAGGCTGTTGCGAGGGAACCTATGGCAAGCCACCTCGCCCCTGATCCCAACATGACTTCGGATCTTTCGAAGCTGTGTATGAGCTTTGACGCCTTGCCGGTTTTGTTCATCAGCGCATAATTGCCAAAGAGCGAACCGAAGATTACAAACCAGAAGAGGATGGCATCTGCTATGTTGCTGCTCGCAAAATAGAAGACCAGTATCAGGAATATGCCTGCTACAATTTGGACTGAGTTTCGTCTAAGCTCGTTGTTTTGTCTGGCGCGATGCCTTTCTCCCTGAATCAGGTTTGAACCGCTGAGCATGCCGAGGAAGAGGGATTGAAGAACGAATTGCGGACCTGCCGTATAAGATACGGCGGCATATATTATGCCGAGCAAAACAAAAAAATAGCAGATCTTTTTACCGTATGAAGCTATTATCGCATTGAATATTATTACGCCGCTTATCAGCACGGCTATATCCGCGTGCTCCAGATAGAATGCAGCTATGCTTATGACGAGTATTGCGGAATAGGAAAAAAGGTCCGATGGTTTTTTCAGCTTTATCAGCCGATATGCAAGTATCAGTGTTGCGGCGCCGTATAGAAAATAAAGATATGCCAGGTTTATCATGCGGTTCACTGTTTATTTCGGTTTGCAGCCGTCTGCATATTATACAAGGTAGATGACCCATGCTGCAATTATAAAGCCAGCTGCTATTATGATAGGCACCTTCTTTTTACCGGTGCGGATGACCTCCCTGCTTACTTTCATGAGAATGTCTTCTGATCCGGCTCCCCAGACCTTGAATCCTTTCATGGTAGCCTTGAGATGTGCGGCGCTTGCAGGCTTCATGTTCTTTTCTGCCTCAGATATCATGCCGTCAAGTATCGGAATGATATCCTTCGCCTTTGTCTCGCGGCCAAGCACATTGCTTGCAGGAAGCGCTATCGTATTTACCGAATGGGTATCTGTAGTGTATACTTCGGAATCGAGCCCGAATTTCTCGCCCATATGGAAAAGTATCTCCTCCCTTAGCTTTGGAAGCATATTGTTCGCGTCGAAATATATCATGCAAAACCGTTTTTCCCCGAAGCCGAAGATAGCTACGCCGGAGTAGCCATTCCCCAAATCCTTATTGCACAGTTCCCTGGAGATAATCTTTGACGAAGAACCGAAAGACATAGGCCGCATTTTCTCCTTTGAAGTGGCAGCCTTCTTTATTGCCTTCTTGTATTTTTCCACATATTTGCTATCTTCATATATTCCCCTGAGCTCTTCAGAGGCTGCAGATTCTGAGCGTGAGTTATGAGCGTCGACAATTGATACCTCGCCAAGATATCTGGATGCGTAGTCTCTGAGACCGATGCCTGCATTCTTGTTGATATCCTCGGTTACAAGAGGCGCCTTTGTGAGAGTGACAATGGAAAATCCATTTATTCTCAAGACAAGCGCGTTGCATGGACCTTCCTTGCCACGCGAGAAGGAACCCATGGCAGGCTTGAATTCAGAATCGGGAATTCCGTTTATTTTGCCGGTGATGAAATTTGAAAGCCCATATACCTGCCTTGCGCTTATGGGATTGTCTTCCAGATTTACCGCTCCGTGCATTATAAATGGGCTTGCCGAGAAGTTTTCCCTGAGCTTGCTGCCGATATGTGCAGTGGCTATGCCGCCGCCTACGTCGTGGAATGGGCCGTAATGTATGCCAGGATTCACGAAAATGGCCGAGTGCTTTCTGCCTTTCCTGATGGCCATGAGGTCTATGTCTATGTCTTTCTTGACGCCTATATTGTTGAGTATCTTGTTCTCGTTTGTAATGTCATAAAGCCATTGGTTTATCATGGAGGTTATGATTTCAACTCCACTAACCTTCAGTTCTTTCTTTGCGGGCTTGTCCATCGTATAAAGTATGTAGTATCCTATGAACATGAATACTATCATTCCGCCCCAGAGCTTCAACAGTACGATAGGAAGCTGCACTGCTGTGTCAAAGAGATACCTGTTCATCGGCACGAAGAAAAGGATATTCATTACGGGCTGCAATGCCGCAGTGAATATCTGGCTGCGTTTTTGTGCCATTACCACCTTGTTTATCAAAAACCAGTAGCCGTATATCAAGGTGTTGCTGAGTA
>JAJZIZ010000045.1 GCA_021846005.1 Microcaldota archaeon | reverse complement strand
CAGGAGAGACCTTCGGCGCGAGGCTTGCGGAATTGAAGAATCCCAGGCTGAAGAGCGCGCCTAGTATCACTGCGATGATTAGTATTGCCCACCCGTACGTCATCAGGTATTCCATTGCCGACTGCAATTTTTTCTGTCTTAACATTCAATTCTAATAATGAACAATAAAGCAAAATTTAAATATCTTTAATAATGTCATCACATCAAGGAGCCGAATACCCATAAGTCCATGAATTTGTATATACTATGTTGGCATTGTCCCCGTTGTTCTGGTTTCCAGAATAGTCGTTGGAATTGCCATTCAGCGGCCACCATGCTATGACTTTGTTAAGATAAATTGGGACTCCTCCTATTCCTTCATCATAAAGTGTCTTAACTGCCTCTGAAGACAATGAGGTATTATACACCTGTATATTTGCGATGTATCCGTGGAACGGAAAGTCCCAGCTGCCTACTCGTATGTCGTTTATGTAAGCGCAGGCCTGAAAATTAGATGCGGAGGCTACCTCCTGCCCGTTTAGATAGCCATACGCATGCCCTGCCTTAATCACTTCCGCTACCTGAATCCATCTATTCTTGAAATTTCCAGCATGGAAATATTCGTACCTGTTGCTTGCATTTGCTAACTCATATCTTATCAATGTATCATTATATTCCAAGCTCATCGCAGCGCCTACGTTTGCCGGAATTGCGACACCTATGTTATCCATCCCTATAACCCCGCCCATGAAAAAGTTTGAGGTTATTGGCAGCGCATTTCCCGTTATCCATTGATTTATCGGGTAAGGAAAATTGCCTCCGGGCCCAAGTCCTGTATCATATGCCCATGCTGCCATTGTAACGTTGCACGAATTCAAGGCTACTGTATTAAGGGATATTGATATGCAGTATACTCCAGGACTACTGCTGCTGCATATGTGGCCTACCGTATTGGACGGGCTAAAATCTGCTCCTACGAATGATGCGGCATATTCGGGGAGCTCGTTGTTGCAGGTTCCCTGCAATGTTGCGTATGCTGACGTGCCAGGCCCGTAGGGCCTCTCGACAACGCATGCTCCCGGAGAGACCTTCGGCGCGAGGCTTGCGGAATTGAAGAATCCCAGGCTGAAGAGCGCGCCTAGTATCACTGCGATGATTAGTATTGCCCACCCGTATGTCATCAAGTATTCCATTGCCGACTGGACGTTGATCTTCATCGGCTCATATCCTTTCTCCATGTCCGATTTATGGAAGAAAAAACCTATAAACTCTCTATGTTTCAATGTCTCTTCAGGCCTGCTGCTTCGGAAACCATGTTTCCTGTATTGTATCTTGTGTCAACCCCTATCATCATTTTGAGGATTATCCCTGGAGCATCTTCTTCCGATATGCAACTGATATTGCCTCTTTTGTCAGGATACCATCTAAAGACCTGCCAATTTCTTCGATATTCTGGGATCTGTATGCCGTTTCTTTCGACGCTGCTGCTATATATTCTATATATTGCATCCAAATTTCTTTCCAGTATCAAATCAGCCCGGAACCATTTTCCCATAGTCACATTCCTAAGTTCCTGGTCTTCGTTCAAGAAAAACTCCATCTCCTTTATTGTAGCAGCTCTAAGCCCTTTTTCAGCAAGCAGCATGCGCGTCTTTATAGGATCAGAATTTACGCAGAATGCCACTGAGAGATTCACGGTGCCTATCTTGCTAAACTTTGGCAAGTCTGCAGTATTTCCTGCGCCTGTCTTCAATCTGATCATTACTACCATCTATATAGGTCAACAATGGCTCTTTTTACATATAAATAACATTTCTACAAATTTTTGACGTTCTGTACGGTCTCATCTACTGTCATATCTGGGTGACACCCTCCCGCGGCTGAAGGCCGTGGGCTTCCAATGGCGGAGCTATCGGTCAAGATGCCCGCCAATTATAGTTCCTGACTCAACGGCAACCGCCTCCCATGCGGAAGGTCTTACATCGACTTCACAGGCTTGACTTCCCGGATGTTCTTCGGTAGCTCTTTTGAGTAGCCTAAAACAAAGTAGCCTAACAAAGAAAAATACATATATACTTTAACATTTCCATGATATAAACTTCTAATACTGGTAATTATAATGAAGAGAATACACATCTATGCCTTGGCAATAGTGCTGATAATAGTGATGGTCGCAGTGCTGATCTTTACGACAGGCAGCGTGAAATCTTCGGCAAGCCTGGTAGCTTATGACAATAAACCTGTACCTGGCTCACTGCTGCAAATGCTCAGAATTCCTGCAAATGTAAGCAGCAGCGTCGGGATAGGCATAGCTCCGAAGAATAACATAGAGCTTCTGAATGCAACTCCCATGACACTGAATGGAAAACCTGAAATTCTTTACATAGGTGCAGAATTCTGCCCGTTCTGCGCAGCGCAAAGGTGGGCCATGATCATAGCGCTTATGAGGTTCGGCAATTTCACCGGCATAAAATACATGACATCTTCAGCATCAGACTACGCTCCAAGCACCCCTACATTTACGTTCTACAATGCGACATACACGAGCCCATACATCTCTTTTGTAGCAGTGGAGCAGACAACAAATACCTACCAGCAACTCCAGCAGCTTAATAGCACTCAAGAATTCCTCTTCTCCAAATACGATCCGAAGGGCGGAATACCATTCATACTTTTTGCTAACCAGACTGTCTGGGAGAATGCCGATTACGATCCTCTGAGTGTTCTTGGCGGCAAGAATTGGACTGAAATAGCTGCACTTACGCATAACGCATCCTCACTGCAGTCGCTTGCGATAGTCGGCTCGGCCAACCTTATGACTGCGCAAATCTGTGCGATAGACAATAATTCTCCTGCAAGCGTATGCGGCCAGCCGTACATAAAAAAGCTTGAAGGATCTGTATAGTTTCACTTCGGAGGAATTGTGAACGCCAGCGGGACATGTATGGAAGACAAAACTATTCGATTTGCGGAATACATCATTGCGGGCCTAGGTCTAGCAATATCGATATATCTGACTTTATATCATTATGCCGGAGTGCCATTAGTATGCTCTGACAGCGGCATCATAAACTGTGCAAGCGTGCTCAACAGCCCATATGCCTATGTCTTCGGGATTCCCGTCGCTGTTTTCGGCATAATTTTCTTTCTTGCCATGCTGGCTCTTCTATTCATAAACAGCATGGATGCCATCCTAATATGGAATCTTATAGGCATCGGAACCGTGGTTTATCTGCTTGACATAGAACGCCTCGTAGGCCACGTATGCGCATGGTGCACGGCGGTGCACATAATCGTCATGGTATTGCTTATGCTTTCATTATACCGCATGATAGAAAAGAAATAGTCCAGGGACAAAAAGCCCAAATAAGACTTCAGAAAGTGACATCAGACATTTCCGCCGCTTATTACTGCGACTGCGATGTCGTCTTTTTTAAATTTTATCTTTCTCGCTGCGGCTATCGTGGCAACGCTCGCCATTTCCGCAACGAGCCCGTAATCACTTAAGAATTTTTTCTGCTCCTTTTTCATCTCTGCTTCTGAAACAGCAACTGCCATCCCTCCAGAACTTCTCAGCATCTTCACTGCTTCATTCCCGAAGGTGGGATATCCTACAGCAATGGCATCTGCCGAAGTCATTGGTTTTTCATACCTAACCTCTCCATTTCTGTCAAAAGCCTTTACCAGCGGACTGCATTTTCTTGCCTGAACTGCGACAATTTTGGGAAGGCGGCGTATCTTTCCTGCCTTTCTCATCTCACTCAGGCCTTTGAAGAATCCGCTCAGAAGTGTGGCATTGCCTACTGGTATTATGACATGGCTTACCTCTCTGAGCTGATCCGTTATCTCGTAGGCAAGCGTCTTCTGGCCTTCTTTTCTGTAACAATAATCTCCGGATAGAAACGCCTTATGTCTCTTCGAATATCTGTATGCGCAGTCAAGTGCCTTATTGAAGTCTCCGTCGACCCTTTCCACATCTGCATCGTGCAGTTCTCTTATATTCCTGAGCTTGTGTTTGCTTGCGCTCCCTCCTATGAATATTTTGGCATTCATTCCTTCCAGTTTTGCATAATACGAAAGCGAGTACGCCATGTTTCCCGTCGAGGCGCAGACTATAGTCTCGTACCCGTACTCCTTGGCCTTGGCTATTTCAACCACCGATCCCCTGTCTTTGAATGATTTTGTGGGATTTTCTATCTCAAGTTTAAAGTGAAGTCTTTCATCGTCCTTGCTTTTTATGAGTTTGGTTCCTCCGAGTTCCCTATGTCTGTATCTTGCTTCAGGGAGCAAGAATTCATACTCCCAGAAGTCTTCTCCGTTGCCTTTTCCAAATTTCGGCTTTTCAGTGTAAACCACTTCGAGATTACCGCTGCAGCTTCCGCAGGTTTGGTAACTGTGCCTGCTAGAATATTCTACTTTGCATACGGTGCACCTGAGTATATATTTCAACAGGGTCCCCCATCCTTCTTTCTCAGTGTTTCAATGACGGCAGTGCCATATTTTGAAGCTCCATGTTCCTTTTTTCTTGCGATAAACGTGTTTAAGGCATTCGTCGAGAGTTCAGATATCTCCTCCAATTTCTTATCGGAAAGACCTTTCGCTTTTGCATATGTTTCTGCTTCGTTTCCGCATAAATTAGTCCACAGCGCCAAAAGGTTTTCTTCGGTGAACTCTTTTCCTGCAAGTCGTCTTGACAGAACATCTTTCATCTTATTTACAAACTCACCGTGTTCTGTCTGGAACACGTCCTTCAAAACTGAATCTATATCTCCAGGCGCAATTTTTATAACCGACACAGAGCCTCTTTTTTCATAATTGTCTTTTGTTGCGCCTGCCGTATTGCTTATGCTTGTCTCTATTTTCCTTTCAGTTACTGCATTCATGTAATTCATGAAATAATCGCATTAAATAATATATATGTCTTGTGTGGAGTTCTACCTGTAATTTTTCTATCCGAATCCTAATCTTTTACAAAAATGCCTAGCAGAAAGCCCACGATTTCCAATCGTGGGATGAATGCGAATGTCTTGCAATTTGATAGATGCATATCTATAT
>JAJZIZ010000044.1 GCA_021846005.1 Microcaldota archaeon | reverse complement strand
GCAGTGTAATCAATAGAAAATAGATTTTCAGAATGCTCAAGGAAATGTCCAAGCCCTTCAAGAGCAAGCCCATAGAACCAGGTATTGCCTTCGCCTTTGAAACGCCTTGTATTTTTCAGGGATCCCAGCACTGAGTCTTGAAGCATGAAAGGCAGGGTATTGAAATCCAGGAGCTGCCATCTTTTTGATTCGTTAAAACTTCTTTCGCCGTCTTTGACCTGTATATGCGGCGCTTGATTGAATTTCAAAGCAGTCGGATTGCGGTTATCTTGCATTAGAACAAATCGTTTTCATTGAAGGATGGTTTTTCCAGATATATGAAGACTCCGTTTTGCAAAAAACACCAAACGGCAACTGCAAGCAGGATTATATTTTGCTTGTCGATTTCTAACTCAGTATGCCCCTATCCCGGATAAATCAGCATCTACTCCGTTTTCTCCATGCTCTTTGAAGTAATTAGCCAGTATTGTCTTGCCAGAACCTGAAGCGCCTGTGATTAATACATGTCTTTTTCCCATGTTGCGGCCTGATTTTCAACCATTTTGTCGACAATTTTGCATGCAATTGCCTATATGCGAATGCCGGGATTTGAACCCGGGCTCCTGCCTTGGCAAGGCAATGTCCTACCAGGCTAGACTACATTCGCATTGAATTTCAGAGTGATATGCCAACTCAGGCATAAAAACCTTTCTCAGTGCAGGTGTTTCTTTATGCCCAATCCCGAATTGGAAAGACATGACGATTGATTTTCACGTCAAGATGATGCGCTATGCGGATCAGTCAAGGAATTGCTGCGGAGTTGGAGGCTCTGGAGGTATTCCTTTCCTTGTCCTTATCTCCCTTACCACTTTTTCCTTGAGCTCCTTAGGCAGCTGCTCATAGCCGGCATATTCAGGATACCATATGGCCCTTCCTGCAGTCAGACTTCTTATTTCGTTTGAGAAGCCCTTTATGACCTCTGCAACAGGCATTTTTGCTATGACTGTGGCCTGTTCCGCCTCCTGCTGTATGTCTATTATCTGGCCGCGCTTGCCTCCTACGAATGTAATTATGTCGGAAAGGTATTCCTGAGGTATGTTTATTGTGAATTTCTGCTTTGGTTCGAGAAGGTCGACTCCTGCAAAAAGCATTCCAGCATAGATAGGCCTGCGCATGGCAGGAATTATCTGGGCTGGCCCCCTGTGCACTGGATCCTCGTGGATCGTTGCGTCGGTTATCAGCACCTTTATGCCTGTGCACTTTTCCCTTGCGAGAGGGCCGTCCTTCATGGCTTCCTCAAAGCCTTCTATGAGAAGCTCCATGACCTCATCAAGATACTGCACTCCTTTCGTTGCGTCTATCAAGACGTTCGTATCGACTATGTCGACAAGTCCTTTCGCCTCATCTCGGCTCATTCCTCCTTTTATCAGATCGTCAATGTATGCCTTGCCTTTTGGCTTGCCGCTTTTTATGTCACCTGTCTCTATGAGGCTTATGACACCCTGCTCAAGCGGCATGACATTTACGTAGAAACGCGAATGTTTGTTTGGGGATTTGCCCTCTATGTCATTGACTGTTTTTGCTATGGTTTCCTTGTAGACCACTATGGGCTCGCTGGTTGTTATATTTATCTTGTGCTCATTTCTAAGCTTTGTCTCTATGACTTCCAGATGAAGTTCGCCCATTCCGCTGACCAGGTGTTCGCCTGTTTCCTGGTTTAACTCTACGCGTATGGTCTGGTCCTCCTTAGAGAGGCCTCTCAATGCCTCTATGAGCTTCATCAGATCCCTGGAGTCCTTTGCTTCTATGGCTTTTGTGACTACCGGCTGCGAATAATGCTTAATAAGTTCAAACGGGGTGATATTGTTCTCGCTTGCAGTATCGCCTATCGATACGTTTTTTAAGCCTACAAGTCCTGCAATGTTGCCTGCAGATATCTCATCAACTATTACCCTTTCGGGGCCCATGAAGATGTTTACCTGCTGCAGTTTCTGCAGGTCTGGATTTCCAGTAACATATAGCTCCGTACCTTTCTTGACGACTCCGGAAAATACCCTGCCTATGGCAACCTCTCCGCTGTGAGGATCGTTGGTTATCCCGAATATGACCATGTTTACCTTTGAAGCTGGATCTACGCTAAGCATCGCCTTGCCGTCCTCGGTGGCTACGTCTCCATGCCATAGTTTTGGTATTCTGTAAGGCTGTGCTTCTGAAGGGTCGGGGAGGTGCTCGACTATCATCGATAGTGTAGCCTCATCTATTGGCGCGACCTCCTGCAGTTTCTGCAGGTCTCCTTTTTCGCTGAGCGAGAATATGTCCTTGAACGTGACTTTGTACTTGCCCATTATATGGGATGACATCGCCCATTTGTCATACGCTGAACCGAAACAGACGCTTCCGTCACCCACTTTGAGCTGCCACTTCTCCCTGAATTCCTCAGGTGCGTAGCTTCTTATCATGGTGTTTATGTCATTTATGAGCTTGAGCAGCCTTTCCATTGTCTGCTCCTGCGTAAGCCTAAGCTCAGTAAGGAGCCTGTCAGTCTTATTTACAAACAGAACTGGCTTTGCCCTTTCCTGAAGCGCCTGCCTGAGAACCGTTTCGGTCTGTGGCATAATGCCCTCAACAGGGTCTACAACAAGGACTACTCCGTCTACCGCACGCATTGCCCTGGTTACGTGACCTCCGAAATCAACGTGGCCTGGCGTATCTATCAGGTTTATGATGTGATCTATTCCGTTGTATGAGAATGCAAGTGATATGTTTGCAGACTTGATTGTCATTCTTCTGTCCTTTTCGATCTGCTCGTAGTTAGTATAAAGGGCGTCGCCGGCTACGGATTTGGAAATTATGCCTGCCTTTGCAAGAAGAGAGTCAGTAAGGGTTGTCTTTCCGTGGTGAACGTGCGCGATTATGGCTACGTTCCTTACCTTCTTTATGTCTTTCATTATTCTTGCTACTTCGTCAGCTACAAATTCCTTCCTTACCAAAAATTCACCTTGCTCTCCTGGCTATCCTTTCAGACTCCACTCTCTTCTTTATCGCGTAGCTTTCAGGCAGATTCTGCGATGCCGTGTACAGTTCATCAGCAAGCGCTTCGGACAGGCTCTTCTTTTTCTTGAAGGCGCCTATCAGCGACGCCAATGCGATGTTCTTTAGTGCAACGTCTACCCTCCTGTTAGCGCTTATGCCCACTGCGACATTGTAGGATATTCCCCCGTATCTGACTCTCGTAGTATCTTCTATCGGAGCTGAATTCTGTAGCGCGTCTATAAAGACTTGAACAGGATTTTTACCGGTCTTCTTGTGTATTATAGCAAATGAATTTTCTACTATATGAAGCACCTTGAGCTTCTTTCCCTGCAGGCGGCCGTTTGTCCTTATTACCTTTCCGCCAACTTTCTTTCCGGTTCCTCCACGCATCAGTTTGTTTATGAGTCTTTCGATGATGCTTATGTGTGAATCGTAATAAGACTTCCTTCTCCTTCGCCCAAATATGTTAGGATACGCTTGCATATTGAATTTGACATATCCGGCCATGCTTGGGTCGGAAATTATGACGTCCTTTATTGGATACCTGCCAAAAAGCATTACATTCTCGCGATCAAGCTCGAGAGCTTCCGCCGTGTGCTTATTTGGCGCATGTTTTTGCTGAGCCTCTTTCGATTCTGGTGTTTTTTGCTCTTCACTGCCTGCGTTCTGGGTGACTGTTTCTGCAGTATTCGCATTGCCTGCTGCTGATTGCTCATCTGCCACTTCTCCTTCTTTCCTTGGTTTTGTGCTTCTTTTAGGTTTTGCAGAAGATGCAGCATTAGTTTTTTCTGAAATCTGATTTTCAGCGCCAATCTTGATCTCTGCTTTGTTTGTCTCTTCAGCCATGTCAATTACCTCTTAGGCTTCTCCTTTCGCCCTTTAACTACCTCGAAAAGATCAGCACCGTTTACCATGACTACCCTGTACCTTAGTCCAGGAATGCTTCCCATTTGGCCTCTCTGCGATCCTCCCATACCTTGGATTGTTACCTCGTCGTGCTCTTCTATTACATTTATTGAACCATCATAGGGAACGTAGGCACCTACTATCTTGCCGTTCTTTATGAGCTGTACTCTTACGCATTTGATTAGCCCTGAATGAGGCTGTTTCTGCTGCAGCACGAATTTCTGAAGTACTAGTGCCTTTGCCATAGGAACCGGGCCCACAGGGTCGTATTTCTTCTTGAGTTCAAAATACTTTCTTTTCCAGGCCTTGTTCAGAAGCCTCTGCTTCTTTCTTTTTCGTATCAATTCCTTTGCGGCAAATTCTCCATTAGGCAATAAATCATCCATATCTAATAATTTTCTTTGAGTATATTCGAGTTTCCTTCAGAAAGAACTGCGAGCGCATTGACTGAAAATGGCTTTCCGCATACGGTACCAAGCTCGAGCGAATTTCCTGGGAATTTCAAAAGCTTTATCTGCGCGACTGAGCACATGTGGGTTATATCTTCTATTATTTCCTTCTTTCCCCTGACAGAGACTATGACTGCCTGTGCGCTTGAATCATTTATGGCGCGCATGACTGACTTGCTCCCTATCGCAACTTTGCCTGTGTCCACGGCTAAGCGTATATCGTTGTTAATTTCCGGTATAAAATCACACTTTGCTGAATGCCAAAAGAATGCAGAAGCATCCGAATTGTAAGTATATTCTGTACAAAAAAGTATTTAAGTGCTATTGTTGCTATCCAGAAGGCAAGTCTGCTTGCATTCCTTCAGGATTGGGAAGGGCAGGCCCTTCCAGCAGCAGCATATCTACACACGAGCCTGCCTGGTTCGGTTATTAGACCTGAGGCCTATAAGCTGCACACGCTCGTCCGGATAGATTATTCCGCCTACTTGATGGGGTTTTTCTGTGCGTATGTAAATTAAATTGTGATTGTGTGCATCATATAGGCAATTTAATTGTCCGTAAAGCTTAAACAACAGCCGACTCCTGCTTTCGGGGTTTCTCGCTGCGCCTTTTAGTAGCAGATTGCGTTCTCCCCTCTGCAGAGCCATTACAGTTCGTTCCATGACAAAAAAGGCTTTTGCATCGGTTTCTTGCATTTCTACTACAGTGTATATATACGGAAATTCAGA
>JAJZIZ010000043.1 GCA_021846005.1 Microcaldota archaeon | reverse complement strand
ATACTTGACAGGGCAGGCATCAGATAAAAGGAAGGCAGTACATAACAACGCGGTTACTTTTGCCGGTTTTTACCCTGCGCCATGTTTTTCGGCATGACTGATTTTTTTGTAAGGTGTATTTTTTTCTGCGATCCGCAATCGCATATGTATACCAGGAATCCGTTGGAGGCGATCCTTACCCTGCAGTTCAGCCCTGGAAGCAATATGGAATTGCATTCCTTGCACATGCGGTTTTTTATGCCAGGCGGAATTTTAACCTTGTAATGGGTGCTTATCTTTCTTGCAAGGATTACATATCTTCTGGCAATGGCAGGTGATTCCTTTCCGTTTTCTTCGGTGCTGTGCGCGGCAAGGTCAAACAGCCGGGATATTCGCCACAACGCTATTTCTTTCATTAGCCGTTCTTCCCTCATAAGAATCAATAAGTATTTATAGTATAATTTAGTAATATTTTAATGTAGTGGTCTTACGCACGGGTTTGCCATTTTTGATACATACGATACTGTTGCAAGGAATGCTAAGGACATCTCCGCGTATGTGCGGGAGTCCATAATGAACATCTACGGTGTCATAATAGATGTGGAGCTTAGCCGGTACCCCGGACTTACCGCGAAGCAGATCGCAAGATCTGTGCTCCTCGACAATGGCTTCAAGGAAGATGACATAATCCCAAGGCTGAACAGATACATGGAGGATCTTCCGTACTCATATTATAATGTCGCATGGAGCGACAGAGTCGTAGTGAGAGAAGGAGCGCAGGAACTCCTGGACGAGATGTCCAAGGAGAAAATACTGATAGGCATTGCCACAGGCGAGCCGGAGAGGGTTGCGAAGATGAGGCTGGACAAGGTTAAGATGGGCCATTACTTCAGTTTCGGAGCCTATGGAGAAGACGGAATGCTCTTCAATGATATACTTTCAAAGAGCATCAGAATCGCAAGAGAAAACGACTTCCAGGAAGACGAGGGCATAGTCATTGTATCCAATCCGGTCTCGGTAAGCATATCCAAGATACTTGGAATGAAGACAGTCGCACTGGAGACAGGCGACGCGCGGGGAAAGGACCTTATCGCTGCTGGAGCAGATCTTGTGGTTAAGAGCTTCAGGGAGATCCCAAAAATAATAAACAAGATAAACGATTAGGCTATTTCCTTCTGTCCAACTGGGGGCTTTGTATTCTGTTTTTTGATAGCCGCATAGGATATACTCAGATAAGATTTACAAGGAATCCTATGAGGAAGCCCAGAAATATGCCAGCATATACAAGCTTCTGCCTTATTGGATTTATATCCTTCAGCTGGTGCTTTATCATTGGGAGTATAACATAGAGTATTGCGCCTACTGCTAGGCCGTCAACGAATATATTGAAAGGCACGGAGCTGAAATCGAATCCCAGGATGCCCCCTATCACTGCGGGAAATCCGCCTATGAGCAGAAGCGAAGCCATCAGCCCAAGTTTCTTCTGGTCATGGTTTAGGAATGGCGAGGCAATAGGAAAACCTTCAGTTATGTTCTGCAGCATGAAGCCGATGAGTACAACAAGGGAAACGCCGGAAAGAAGGCCCATGCTTGCTGAGAGAGCGCCGAAGACCAGCCCCTCGGTAAGGTTCTGCAGCCCCATGCCTATTGCTATCATGAAAGCCATGCGCTTGGGCGTCAAGCCATTTTTTGATCTGTTTTCAAAAAGATAAAGCATGAAAAAGCCTATCCCAAGCCCCGCAGCAAAGACGGCGCTTAGGAAAGGGTTTGCGCCGTAACCGGCAAATGCGCCGCCGGAATAAAGGCTTGGTGCAACATTAGAAAAAACATCGGCAAGAAGGAAAACCAATATGCCAATGGCTATGGCATTGAGCAATCGGATAGTATTCTCCCCTGTCTTCTTCCTGAGCACTATTGGAAGCGAGAGGAAGATAGAGAAGCCCATTATTAGGGAAAATATGACAGTGCCGACAAATCCAGGCATCAATGCACCATGGCAATAGATAGTGCGTCTCACCTTTATATTTTGATGTTAGTAAAGCACAGACAGGGAAAAACGGCGAAGATAAACTCAGGAATTTATATACTTTGCAGTGAAGAAAAGGATTATGCTAATCGAAGAAATAAATGAAGAGATCAGGATTATGTTTGATCCCAAGGCCATGAAAAGAAAGACTCTCAGGGATGCGCTTTTATACTACTACAAGATATCGATAGTGCCGGTAGTTATAGGAATAATACTTGGTGCCATAGGCATAGCTTTCTTTGCGCTTCTCAGCGCAGGAATTGGCAGCGCATTCGGCAGCGTAGCAGGAAGCTTGGGTTTTACAGCGCCTTTGACTGTCTTCCTTATCATTGCGGGAATATGCCTGCTCGGAATTTGGGTAATAGAGCCTTTGGCGATAATTATATCTGCTGCTCTTCTCCAGCTTATAGGCGGCAGTCTGCTTGGAGTGTTTAAGGGAAATTACGAAGACACATTGACTTCAGGCATATATTCGTCATCGGCAGGAATTCTTCTCTCCTGGATAATGATTATACCAGTAGTGGGCTGGATAATCTCAGGCATAATCTCCGTATGGGCAATCATAATCAATATATTGGGACTTGCAAAACTCCATAAGACCGGACCGTGGAAAGTTCTGGGAGTCATGATCCTCACAGGAATAATAGTCGGGTTCGTAGTTTTTATCCTGATGATACTGATAGTGATTCCCATCATAGTAGCTTCAGGGATAGGAGGCGCCATGGCGCACCTGGCAAGAGTTTCTGCCACTAACCATACAGTATAGTTAGAAGAGAAGAAAGCGTATGGCAAAGACAAACAAGTCAAAAATAAGGAAGGGAACAATACTTATTATCATAATAGGCATAGTCAGCCTCTTCGGGGATTTCACATACGAAGGGGCACGCAGCATCATACCACAGTACTTCGCTGCGCTCGGCGGTTCTGCACTTCTTCTTGGAGCAGTCCTTGGCATCAGCGAATTCGCAGGCTATGCCGTCCGCATACTGAGCGGAAGGCTGGCCGACAAGACAAGGCATTACTGGGGGATAATATTTTTTGGCTATGCCGTGAACCTTTTTGCGGTGCCCCTTCTCGCATTCACGGGAAATTACATAGAAGCAGCAATCCTCATTTTCATGGAAAGGCTTGGCAGGGGAATTCGTGTGCCGCCGAGGGATTATGTGATATCCAATGCTGCGGCCAAAGGAAAAGTTGGCAGGGCTTTTGCCATAGAAGAGGGACTTGACCAGACAGGCGCAATCATAGGGCCGCTGGCCATGGCCATAATACTTTTCTATAGAAGCGGCGCGTACAGGTTTGCCTTCTCTGTGCTTGCGCTTCCGGCAGTTTCGGCATTTCTGGTTCTTATAGTGGCATATGGATATTATGGAAGGAAGAAATTGAATCTTGCAACCAATTCCACTGGAAAGAGAATGTCTTCAAGGAACTTCATCCTTTACTCAGTAGCGATAGCCATAAGCGCCGCGGGGCTTTATCAGACTGCATTCGTGCTTTATGGGGCAAGCGGAAGCGGAGTCACGCCTTATATAATACCGATAATATTTCTAGTGGCAATGGCAAGCGAAGGCGCTTTCGGCTTCGTCTTTGGCACTCTTTACGACAAGATGGGAAGAAATCTTGTTTATGCGGGAATGTTTCTCGCGATACTGATACCGCTATTTCTTCTGGGAAAAAGTATCGGTTTCCTTTTCATCGCTGCGCTCCTTTTTGGAGCAGTTACAGGAGTGCAGGATACGGTAATGCGTGCAGTTGTAGGATCGATGATACCGCCTAAAAAAAGAGGCTCCGCCTTCGGCATATTCAATACATTCTACGGCTTCGGGCTCCTGGTTTCAGGAGTTGCCATAGGATACCTCTTTTATTCAGCATATTATATCGTCGCTTATGTGTTCGTACTGCAAATCCTGAGCGTGGCAATACTTAGGAAGTCATTCAGATGAGGAAAATCAGTAATGCATTGCTGCAACGTGCGGCAATATTTTGAATAGGTTGGGAAGGGTTGCAAAATATTTATAAGGAATTGCTGGTTATTATCCCAGAGGTAGTAGGATGAAGATTGCGATTATAGGAGGCGCAGGGCAGATGGGAGAATGGTTCTCCGGATTTTTCAAGAAGGCAGGATATGATGTAGTTATATCGGGAAGAAGATACAGAAAATGCTTGGAAGTGTCCAAAAAGCTCGGAGTGAGGGCGGTAAGGAAAAATACCGAGGCAGTGGAAGGCGCAGATATCATTATGGTATCAGTGCTGCCGCAATACATGGAAGATGTACTTAAAGAAATAGCCCCGCACATTCGAGAAAACCAGAAGGTAATCGACATAGCCTCGGTGAAAGCAGTTCCAGTAAGGCTGATGCACACTTATGTAAATAATGCGTTGGTGCTCGGAACACACCCAATGTTCGGTCCCAGCGCAATGAAAGAGAATCAGAATTTTATACTTACACCTACCAACGCAAAAGAAAGGAGATATGCGTCAGAATTAGGAAAATTTCTGAAGAAACAAGGCTTCAAGGTAAGAATAATGTCTCCAGATGACCACGACTCCATGATAGGCGACGTGCTTTCACTTACACACTTCATAGGCCTCGTAACCGCAGACACATGGAAGAGGCTTGGAGTAGACAAGCATATGAAGACGAGCAGCACGAGCTTCAGGTTCCTCTCGGATTTTGTGAAGAGCGTTGTCGATTCAAATCCTGGCCTGTACTCCTATTTGCAGATGGAAGTCAGGGATGCGGAAAAGGCTGAACGGATATTCATAGAGTCGGCGAACAAATGGGCGGATCTGGTGAAAAATAAAAACAGGAAGGAATTTTCCACGAGCATGACAAAACTTAGCAGATACGTCAATGAAATACAGAGCAATTGGAAATGATTGTATGATTGCGGAAATTTCTTATCAAACGGAAGCTTAGCTTCTAAAAACCGGAAGCCGGTTGCAATAGAAATATTTATAAGTCTTTTCTACATAAAATCCAGCGGGGGGAATTTATGGATAGAAAAAATAATAGCAATGATAGCGGAAGCAGCAAGATAATGAAGGCCCTGGATGAGACAGGGCAGAAGAAATTTCACCTCAAGGTATGGCTGACTTCCGGAATGGGATTT
>JAJZIZ010000002.1:18216-27135 GCA_021846005.1 Microcaldota archaeon | reverse complement strand
CTGGCGTTCAAGACAAGCAAAAAGACATGGCCTCCAATTTGGCTGACTCTATACTATTTTCATTGCAATCTTTGTGTAACTACCGGGGTAATACGTGTAGACTGTAACGAACGTAATATGTCTTAACTCTACTGATACGCGCAGATCAGTTTTTGTTCTCTTGCTACGTCAAACGAAAGGTTTAATATTGGACGGCGTGTAACATAAGTATGGCAACCATGACAGTAACTAAGAGTGAAATCAGGGCGATACGGAAGGAGTTAGATATAATGGAAGTGAAGGTCATGAGGTTAAAGGCTCGTCTTATCCCTACTGAAAAGATAACTGACAAGGAACGCAGAGAATTAGAATCCGCAAAGAAAAGAATAGCAAAGGGAAAATGGATAAGTTTTGACGATATGACTACAAATGTAAGTTGATAACTTGTTCTCTGTAAAAATTGACAAGAAAGCAGAAAAGAATTACAGAAAGATGCCTGAACATTATCAAAGACGTATTTTTGAGTTAGGCCAAGTTTTCAAGCTAAAACCCGTTCCTGCACAAGAATATGATGTTACTAAAATAGAGGGAATGGATAATACATACCGAATAAGAATCGGAACTATACGCATCGTATACAATGTGTCGTGGAATACACAGATTATAGAGATTTTCAAGATAGAATGGAGAGGAAGAGCATACAAGTAAGGAATCATATTGTTCTGATATTTGCAGTTGTATCTAAAACGATTCAAGAAAATATTAGTACAATAAGGGAACGGAGTTCATCCTGATTTTCAGCGAAAGAAATAGGCCAAACCTCTCTAATCGCTTTTGAAGATAAAGATAACATCTCTGGCGTTTGAAGCAAAAAGACATATAAGACGGATGTCCGTATAAATAACATATTTCCAAAGCATGTCAGAGGCATGTTTTCTTTGCAATCAAGGCGTTTGAAATGCAAGACAAGATAAACAAGATGTTTTCGAAGGTTTCTGGAAGCTACGATTTCATAAATCATCTAATGAGCTTCAATATCGACAAGAATTGGCGGCGCGCCTGTGCCGAACAGGCTCTTTCAGGAGCAGGAGACAAGCTCAAGATCCTTGACATAGCCGCAGGAACCGGCGACCTTTCGATAACAGTTGCAGAGACGGCAGCCAGCAAGGGCAAGACGGCAACAATATATGCCTCAGATTTTAACAAGGAGATGCTTGGAATTGCAAAAAAGAAGATATCTTCAATGGGACTTGCGGAATGCATAAAAACCGAGGAAGGAAACGCATTTGAAATAAACCACCATTCAGGCACAATAGATGTACTGACGTCTGGATTCGCCCTTCGCAGCTTCTTCTTTTCCGACGGAACCGGGAAGAACATGAAAAAATTCCTTTCGGAGGCGTACAGGGTGCTCAAGCCCGGAGGCAGGACAGTTCTTCTCGACATGGCTCTTCCTGACAATCCTTCCCAAAAGGCATTCTTCAGGGTATATTCCAACTTCATGCTCTTCGTAGGCGCATTCGTAGACAGGGAAACCTATGGATGGCTTGTAAAGACCATAACCGAATTCGACAAGAAGCTCCTGAAATCCATGATGGAAAAGGAAGGCTTCAGGAACGTGAAAATAATCAGTCTAAAATCAGGAATAGCATATTTGGCATACGGCGAAAAACATTCATGACCTGTCCATCATGAGCCTTTCTATCTCCCGGCCTCTCACTGCTACCTTTTCCGCATATTGCTTGAATGGAAGAGATTCGCTTCCTGTGCCCAGCTTCCCTATTGCTTTCTCTACCTGTTCCACATTCATCGCCGCGGCCTTCCTGATTGCTTCTTCCTTGTCCAGCTTTTCGTTTTCCATCATGCAGCCGACTATGTTGAGCCTTCTGCCTGGTTTTGCTTCCTCGGCGTAGAAATCAATTATGTCATCCCTTATCTGGAATGCCGTGCCAAGCATGAATCCGAAATCGTAAAGCTCGCCGCTTCTTCCGTCGTGGCTGTACACTGCGGCTATGCTTGTCGAAGTGCCTATGAGCGAAGAGCTTTTCATTCCTGCGGTTTCCATGTACTCGCCTATGTTTGCTGTCCCGCTTCGCTGCCTGTATCTGAAGTCAAGCATCTCTCCCGCGCACATTTTCATGGCAGTCTTCGATATCGCATTTACGACGTCGCTGCCATAAGGGCTCGCGCTTTGTATCGCTCCTGATATAAGCGCATTGCCTGCCAGTATTGCGGCCTCCACCCCGAATTTAGAGTGCGTTGAAGGCATGCCTCTTCTTGTCAAATCCCCGTCTATTATGTCATCATGAACAAGCGAGGAGGTATGGAGGAGCTCAATGGCTTCAGCAAGTCCTATATAAGATCCTATGTCTTCCGCGCCTATGTACTCGGCACCCAGGAAAACGAGCACCGGCCTGAGCAGTTTTCCCCTGTTGTCCAGCAGGTATCTTGCTGGCTCCGCAAGCTCATCATTTATGAAATGGGAGATATTCATGGCCGAAAGCCTGGCTACCGTTTCGTCGGTGTACTTCCTTATCCTTTCGGGTATATCAAGGCTTTTTTCCATTCAACCAGCATTTTTCGAGGCGACCGTTCCGCATCAATACTCTCAGTCTATATTTCTCTCTCCTTTCATGTTTATATTTATTCTGCATCGGGCAGCGTGCTAAATCCTGCATTGCGATTATTCATTTTAGCAAGCATAAGCTGCTGGGTTATTTATGTCCTGCTTGTTTTTCTTTCCCACCACTATGGCCTCTGGCATCCCGGCGATTATGGTATCCTTCAATGAGCAATGTCTTTTCGTCCTTTCCAGGTTTCAATGAAGTGCCTCCAAATACGTATTTTGTTTTGATTCCAGCCTCTTCGAACATTTTTGTTATCTCCTGCATGGTATAAATCCTAATCGCCTGCTTTAATTTCCTTGACAATAGAAGGTTGTCATTGGATTTCTTGTATATCTTAGACGAATGGTTCAGGTACAAATGCCCTTTTTTCTTTGACAGTGATGTGGAAGCAAGCCTCAAGAAGTTCCTGCCTTCGTTAGTTTCATAATTCTTTTTATGCGCATTTTCCCATTCCTTTGAATACCATTCCTCATTCAGCACATGGAGCAGAAGAATGCCCGAGTCGTTCAGGTGGCATGCGAACGACTTGACGGCGAGAAGATCGCCCTGTCTACCCAGATAACCGAAACTAGTGAACCAGCACAAAACCACATCGAATTTTTGTTTAGCCTAAATGATTTCATATCGGCAGTATGGTAATCCGCCATATGCCTGCGGTATTTATTCCTTGCACTAATTATGAATGCCTCATTCGCATCGATTCCTGAAACATTATATCCGTATTTCCTGAGATAGGCATGAAGCCTGCCTGTTCCGCATGGAACGTCAAGGATGGTCTTATGCGTTTTGCCTGTTTTTCTGCCTGCAAATCTCACAACAGAGTCTATGTATGCGGTTTCTGCTTTGTTTCTCTTTGCGGATTTGATTTTTGGATGCATGCTCCAGGATATTTCATCAAGTTCAGCTCGGTTCATGGCAAAACTTTTTTTGTCTAAATGCTTTCAAAGGAATGCGAGGACAAGTATGAGCATGAAGGTGAATTCCGCCATGGTTGCCAGCGCCATTACCTTTTCATATCTCTCCGTGTTACCATTGTACTTCGAAATTCCGCATGCTGCAGCTGCCATCGCAGGCACCGTCAGGAAAACCGCCAGCGCATAGTACGGTATGGCCTTGAGCATGACTCCGGAGACCACACAAAACAGCGCAGCCGTATAGAGTCCGATATAGAAAAGAGCAGCCTTCCTGTTGCTTTTCAGCATGACTACGACATTTCTTCTTCCGTGTTTTCCGTCGGCTTTTCTGTCAGGCACGGAGTTTGCCGTTCCTGCCTCTCCTACCTGTATTCCCGATGCAAGGGCCGGAAGGGCAAAAAGCCATGCCATTCCCAGGCTTCCTCCAGAAGCGATGAAGCTGCCTATTGCTATTAATCCGAAGCTGAGCGCCATTAGCGGCTCAGATAGGAAGGGTATCTTGGTAAGATATCTGGCATAGAGGAGAACCGCAACAGCGCCGACTGCGAATATGGGGAGCAGTGCAAGATTTCCGGCAACAAGCCAGATCCCGACTCCTGCGGCAACTATAAACGCGAAGAGCCCGATTGCCAGTACGATTCTCGGTTCCGCCTTTCCCTTTCCAAAGAGCGCGCTTCCTCCGCTGAACTTTGTTTTTTTGGTTTCCTTGTCAAGCCCTGATGTGTAATCCACATAGTCGTCTATCAGGTTCACCGCTATCTGTGCAAGTATTATGCCTATGACAGCGAGCATGGCGCTGAAGGGTTTCAGGCTTCCGAAATGCCACGCCGCCGCAACGCCAAGAAGCGCGGCAAGCAATCCGAATGCCAGTGTAGGTTCAAAGGTTTCCAGAAGATAATAATGTTTTTTCGGCATATACCTCGCCATATTCATCTATTGAGCAGCGCCCCGCTCTCTCTATATGAGCCTATTTTTTTGATTGATTCGGCATGCTTTTCGAGGCCATCCAGTGCGGCCTTGAAATCATGGCCTTCGGTTGAGCCTTCGCATTCCATATAGAACGCGGTCTTGTTGGGTTTTCCATGCACCGGCCTTGACTGCAGGTATGTGATGTCCACGCCGTTTTCGGCAAGGCAGCCGAGAGCCCTGTAGAGCGATCCAGGGACGTTTTTTGTTATGATGCCTATCGAGCTTTTCATTCCAGGGCCTGGCTTTTTTTCCTTATGCGTTTCCCTGTCTGAAATAGCGAAGAATCTTGTGGTATTGCTGCCATGGCTCTCAAGGTTCTTCCTGAGTATTCTCATTCCGTAAAGCTCAGCGGCATAGGCGCTGGCGACTCCTGCGGCATCCATCATCCTCTTCTCTTTTATCATCATCACGCCCTTGGCAGTGTCGGAGAACGGAATCAGTTCAACCCCAAGTCTTTCAAGGTATTTCCTGCTCTGCGCAAGCGCCTGCGGGTGGGAATAGACTGTCTTGATATCTTTTATGCTGACTCCTCTGTTTGCTATCAGGCAGTGCCTTATCCTAAGCCTTCCTTCGCCGAATACCATGAGCTTTTTTTTCAGAAGAAGGTCGCATACCTGGGTGACTATGCCCTCTATCGAGTTCTCTATGGGCACGAAAGCGCAGTCGGCACTGCTGCCGACAGAATCAAAAGCGTCCTCGAAGGTTTCGCATGTAATTATGCGCGCGTTGCCGAAATAGCCAAGCGCAGCAGCCTCGCTGTACGATCCCCGCTCTCCCTGTATTGCAACTTTCAGCATAGATTCAGAGTGAATAATTGAAATAAGTATTTAAATAGGTATATTCTATTTTCTTTAGTGCCTCAATGCATCGTTACGAATACACTTTAATGAACGCGCTCAAGGGCGGCAAGCCTATTGGCATAGCAGAGCTGCTCAGCGAGACAGGCATGAAGCGTGAAGAGCTCCTCTGGGCCGTCGAGAACCTTCTGCACAGGAATGCCGTGGAAGCAGAGCGCACCGAGACCGAGTCAGTGGAGCTTACGGCTGAAGGCCAGTCCTACATCGCGGAGATGATGCCCGAAGAGAACCTCCTGAAAAAGGCATCGGTCGGAAAGCTCAGCGTATCATCGCTGAAGAGCAAAGAGGAGCGCATAGGCTTTCAGTGGGCAAAGAAGAAAGGACTCGCCGAGATAAGCAATGGCATCATAACACTGACGCATGAAGGCGAGAAGGCCATCAAGTCAGGAACAGAGGAGGGAAATGCGCTGCGATCCATAGGCAAAAAGCCTGAAAGCTATTTTTCGCTTATCGAATCCGAGAAACAGACAGTCCTGAATCTCATGGGCAGAGGCCTTATAACAATAAAAAAGAAGCGCGAGATCTCATGGGTCAAGGCAACTCCAAAAGGACTCGCAGAACTTTCTGAGGAAAGACAGGCCGACAGGATAGACGCGCTTGACAAAGGCATGATATCATCGGGCTCATGGCAGGGCAGGGAATTCAAGCCTTACGGCATCGATCTGAATGTCGAAAGGTCAAATGCCGCGGTAAGGCATCCGGTAAGATTGCTATCGAGAAAGCTCAAGAACTCTTATCTCTCGATGGGCTTCATACAGAGTACAGGCCCTATAATAGAGCCCGCATTCTGGGTTTTCGATTCGCTCTTCGTGCCGCAGGACCATCCTGCCAGGGATCTGCAGGATACCTTTTATCTCTCAAATCCCGGCAAGATAAGCATCTCGGGCGAGGAATCTGCCGAGATGATAGCCAAGGCGCACATCGAGTCATGGGGCGGCGAATGGAGCAAAGCTGAGGCCGAGCAGGCGCTTCTCAGGACGCACACTACAAACATATCCGTCAGAAACATACGAAAGGTTCTAAGCGAAAGGCATGAAGATACAGGCAGCGGCGGCCTCCCTGCAAAGTTCTTCTCCATAGGCAGGGTCTTCAGGAACGAGAACATAGACTACCGGCATCTTGCCGATTTCTACCAGCATGAAGGAATAGTCATAAGCAGGAATCTCACGCTCTCAAACCTTTTCCACATAATGATCTCGATATACAGGCCGCTGGGCCTCGAGCTGAGGTTCAAGCCGGCATACTTCCCGTTCGTGGAGCCTGGCGTTGAATTCTACGCATATTCGGAAAAGACAAAGGAGCTTATAGAGATGGGCGGCGCAGGAATAATACGCAACGAGATAACAGGCGTGCCAAGGAAAAACATAACCGTGCTGGCTTGGGGCTCGGGGCTTGAGCGCATACTGCTGCTCAACGATTCAAGCATAAAGAGCGTGGCCGAGCTGTACAACGGAGGCATAGGCTGGCTCAGGAACCGCAGGATGATCTGATGCCGGTAATAACATTCAACAGGGAATATCTTTTCGGCCTTCTTCCCAAAGGCACCACTCCGGAGAGCGTCAGGGAGACATCCTACAAGATGGGCTTTGAGACCGAGCGCATAACCGAAAAGGAAGTCAGCATAGAGATAACCCCTAACAGGCCCGACCTCTACAGCGCCATCGGCTTCGCGAGGGCCTACAAAAATTTTGAACATAAGTCCAAGCGCCTAAAATACGAACTGCAGGATGCATCTCCTGAGTTTTCCATAACCATCGGCAAGGAAGCCGCGGCGGTAAGGCCTTTCATAGCGGGCATTGTGGCACATGGCATATCCTTGTCCGGAGAAGCGCTTCCAGACCTGATAAATTTCTCAGAAAAGCTATCCGAGACATACGGGAGGTCGCGCAAAAAGATTGCGATAGGCCTGCACGACCTCAGCAAGATGGAGCCTCCTCTGCACTACAACGCATACGAGGACGAAAAATACATTCCGCTGAATGAAAAAAAGGAGAGGCTCTTCAGCGATGTGCTCAAGGGAAGCGAGAAGGGCTTAAAGTACGGACATATCCTCAGGGGCACAGGCCGCTATCCTGCGCTCAAGGACCGCAGCGGAGTCATTTCCCTCATTCCAATACTCAACTCCGAGCGCACCAGAGTCACAAACAAGACAAAGAATTTATTTGTCGATATAACCGGCATGTACAGGGAGCCTGTTGAAAAAACGGCAGACATGATGGCCTCGATATTCGAGGACATGGGCGCTTCAGTCAGGCCCGTATCCATAATCTATTCGGGAAGCGAGAGGCTGACTCCTTCACTTGAGAAGAGATATCTCTCGATTCCGCTGAGCATGGCCGAATCCGAGATAGGAATATCTGTGGGTTACAATAACATAATATCGCTTGCGAACAAGGCAGGCTACGAGGCAGCGCTTGTAGGAAACGAAGTCAGGTTCCGCGTGCCCGAGTACAGAATGGATGTCATAAACGAGCAGGACATAGTGGAGGACATAGCCATAGCATACGGGTACGACTTCATCAATCCGCTTCCAGTGGCTTCTTCGCAGGCGGGCTCTCTTCTCCAGGCTGAATCAAATTTCGAGACTCTCTCGGAAGAGATGCTCGGCATGGGCTTCAGCGAGGCAGTCAATACTTACCTGACCAACGAATCCCTAAATTTTGCCGGAATGCGCATAAATGACATCAGCAGTTATCTTGCATCCGAGAAGATAGGCTGCATAACCCTCAAGAACTCAAAATCGGCTTCATTGACTATGATGCGTACATGGCTCCTGCCCTCGCTTCTCAGAAATCTCGGCTCGTCGGTGCATGAGAGCATGCCGCAGCGCCTCTTTGAACTCGACATGGCGTTCGCCGAAAGAAGGAAAAAAATATCCGAAGAGTATCACCTTGCGGCAGTCAGCGCAGGGCCCAAGGCCAACCTGAATGAAATAAAATCAGTTCTCGAGGAAATATCCTATTTGGCGGATATGCAGTTCAAGGCCAGGGAATCCGAACATGGGAGTTTCATAAAGGGCAGATGCGCAGAGATAATCCTGCATGGCGCACCTATAGGGATTTTCGGCGAGCTTCATCCGGAAGTCCTGCACAACTTCGGCATTGAGGAACCTGTCTGCGCCTTTGAGATAAATCTTGACCTGATGTATGACGAAGAAAAAACCGCTTCTTCAAAAAGCGTCAGGAAAAAGAACAGCGGCAACTAGCATCCTGAATCCGAAAGACGATCCTTCCCGCGCATCAAATAGAGGGGGAGGAGGGAAATCCAGCAACCAGAAGTAAATTCAATACATTATTTTGCTTATTGTATTTGTGATCAGCTCAGTCCTCCTTCTCCTTATCACTTCGCGGCAGTACGCTTCTGTGCTTTTATAATTCAGTTTCAGGGCAAACTGAAGGTCCCTCTGCAGAAGCGACGCAAGGAAATCCTTATCACGCATCAACGCCAGGGCCGACATAACTCTATACCTTTCCATGGCACTGGATTCCGAAGCGTCTCCGCGGTTTCCAAACCTGGCCTTCAGAGATTCCTGATCAAACAACATGTCTGCCCCATGTTTTTTCAGGTAGCACA
>JAJZIZ010000002.1:0-18206 GCA_021846005.1 Microcaldota archaeon | reverse complement strand
AGCACAATTCCAAATCAATGACGTGCGTACCCTTAAACGTGAATACCTTATTGAGCAGGCCAATTTTCTCTTTTTCCGTCAAAACAAGCATCTCCCCTTTTTTTCCGGACTCACTCAGCTTGAAGCAGGCGCTTGCGATGCCTTCGGGAAGCCTGGCCAGTGCCGCATCTCCTGTCTCGTTTTCTGTGAATAAGACCAGGCACGACTCTATTTTTTCAAATGTGGGGAACCATTTGCGATTATAACCCTCGGGAGTCTTCTTCTCAAATCCATATTCAAAATACTTCAGGAAAGCTGCCTTCATTTTTGCAGAAGGCGCAGTTCCCGAATATTTAAATAGCCTTAATACATTCTTTATCTTCTCGTCGCTTGCATAAAATTCTTTACTGTAGAGTTCCACAGCATGCTCTTCTCCCTCGTCCCTCCTGCCTGCCGCAAGAATATAATTTTTCTTGGATGTAAATGTTATTTTATCGGAAATTGCCTTCAATATGGCAAAATGAGCCTCGTCGTGTATCTGGATTCCTGTCAGTTTGCGCATGCATTCCAACCTATTTAGATAATCCTTGTCTATCCTGTTTGAAAGTTTGATCATTCTTATTATTCCTGCAGATATGTTGGAGTAGCCATTTCTGACGAATTCATTCTGTCTTTTCCAGTCTATGCTGATGCCTAGGTCATCTGCCATTCTTGCTGCTGTTTTCGGATATCCCAGTGCCACATAGCCTATCATATATTCCTTCACAATCGATGATTCATCTGCAGAAACCCTTCCGAGCGATTTAAGGTTTTCCTGTCTTTCAAGCAATTGCACAATCAAATCCGGCGGCCGCTGCCCCGGATATCTTCTAAGCATGGCTGAAAGTTCATTCTCGGCATCTCCTACTGCTTTTTTCCAACTAAACTTTTTCATATCTCTCTCTGATGTATTGGGGATTTTTTCATATATATTGTAGTAGGACAATACAGACAATACGGGTTTTGGTGATATGGGCAAAGAGAAAGACATAAGAACTGTTATACTGATATATTAATGGGATATTATAGGCTTATAACATGTGCAAATTAACACAAACTAAAATTATATTCTATTTGATTGTTTTTTCTGCCTTCTTCGGAATTCTTCCTGCACTTACTGCATCAAGTACTTCAACGGTTCTTCATCTTTCACTTTACGCCGATCCTACTAGATACATATCTTATTCTCAGAGTAGTCCGTTGGCTTTCAACCGCATAGCCATTGCCAAAAACAAATCTTATGCATACATCACTCTTGAAAGCCAACTATTCAACGAGACTATAACAAAACCTGGAAGCTATCATCTTCCTGTTGCGGTACTTAACAACTGTTGGGGAATCACATTCTGTTCCCCAATCAATGTAACACTCATTATACATTCTCATTTGCTGGGAAGCAATAAGGTTCCTTTCAATGGTCTTGTTCAGGTAGGCAGTAATGTACTCGCAGAATTTTCAGACAATACCTTTTCATCAATAAATCAAACCTTCAATTTCAGCCTTTCGCCTTCGGAGTACTACAATTTTACCTTCGAGGGTCTCGGCAATAATAATTACAGTTTCGACGATCCTGTAGTGACTCCTGCTCATATTCTATCTTATCTTCCAGTAAATATCGTCAACACGCAGACAGTTGCCTATACTACCAATTCGCAAGTGATGATACCTATAAATGCGCTTAATTACGGCAAATACTACTCTTCCAATCTGCGAAACGCCGAGTGGTTCTACGCCAACGGGACGCTGATACCGAGCTGGCTCGAGGGCAACGCAACTAACGAGATGAATACAAATAGTTTAAATCTCGCTACTAACGTAATCTACTGGCTTCGCATCTACCCTGCGAATACATTCCTCGGTGCATCTGCCACCAACACAGTCTACCTCGGCTGGGCTGGAAACGTGATAAGCGCATCAAACACGCTCATGGACGGAGTGAATACTGGCGAGGCTCCACAGCTGAGTTCAACATATGGTAAGTATGACAATGGGATTAATGTTTTCACAAATTACTGGAATTTTGCCGGAACGAGTCTGCCAAGCGGATGGGATTATAATGCTAGTAATCCTTCCACAGTGAATAATGGCATTACAATTCCCGGAAGTTCCTCTTCAAACCCATTCATTTATACTTCTTTCAACACTCCTTCAGGCGGAGTAATACTTGACACGCTTGTGGATATTCCATCAACTGGTACTCAGTTATATAATGTTCCACTATTTCTTACCAGCACTATAACTTCCATCGGGGCAGACTTAGGGTACTTGAACACCCTCTACTCTGGAGGTGCTCTTTATTCGGTAGGAGCTGGACAGTCTTTCACACAACTTGGAACCTATTCTGTTTCACCTGCGGGATACCACGTAATCGGTTTGGGGTGGAGCGGCAATACTATAAGTGCAGTGTTTGACTATGCAACAGAACTTAGTATAAGTAGTAATACCTATTCCTATCCTTCAACAGGTTATATCTCACTGCAGAACAGGATTCTTGATAGTAATACTGCTATATTCATACAATGGATTTTTAGTAGTACTTATCCTCCTGATGGGATTCAATCAAGTACGAATTATGGTTCAGTACGAACTATTTCATCATTTTTTCCCGCCATAAATCCAATCTTGTTAGGCCAATCCCAAAGTCTTACATCAACACTTTATAATACGACTTTGGTCTCGCCATATACTTACAATTTTCTTGTATATAATAACACTGGTATTCTTGTAGCTAATGCATTATATTCTACATCAGCTACTCAGAACACATTCACTTATATCCAAAACTCATCATGGGGAACAGGTTCATTTTCAGCGAATCTGATCATAAAGGACGCAGGCTCAAATACCTTAAAACAAAACACTACATATACTGCCGTATTACCTCCTCTGAAGTCATTGTTTACTACCAACAATCAAACTATCTATCAATCAGGGCAGTCTGAGACTCTTAATGCTAATGTTTCAGGAGGTTCTAGTCCTTATACTTTCAACATACTTGTGTATGCTCCCAACGGTAATCTTGCATACAATAGTCTTTCTCCATATAATTCCGTTACATTTAATTCTATAACATTTGTTCCTTCTGAAGTAGGAAAATGGACTGCAAATGTAGTGATTACAGACAATCAACAACAGTATGTTGTGAATTCAATCTCTTTTGCTGTAATAAAATACTACCATAAAATAATATTTTACAATTACCAAACTTCGGCGTTGGAATCGAACACACCGATAGCCATAGGAACTACTGTAGCGGGAGGCCTGTTGGGCTTCAATGCGACAAAATATCAGCAATACTACACTTGCAATTTAAATAATGCAGAATTTTTTTATCCGAACGGAACAATAATTCCATCATGGCTTGAGGGTGACGTGCAGAACGAACAGTCGTCAAACGCGTTGTGCACTTCGTCTCTATCTGCAAATTCGTTAGTAGACTCTTCCAATGTCTTGTACTGGGTTAAAATCGGTACAAACGCAGCAAGCTTTCTCCCGGCTGGCACCGCTACGAATCCAACATCTAATACTGTCTACCTCGGCTGGGCTGGAAACGTGATAAGCGCATCAAACACGCTTATGGACGGAGTGCTTACTGGCGAAGCCCCTAAACTTTCTGTAAATTATGGCCAGTACGACAATGGGGCGAACGTATTCAATCATTATTGGAACTTTGCAGGAACGTCTCTTCCGAATGGATTGTCAAGCGTCAACTCGGGAGGTTTTATTACTGTAAATAACGGATTAACTGTAAAATCTAATACTGGTGGGTCATACGCTTATGTATATCTGACTAATGGCCTGTCAACCACTGCCAACGTAATACGCGAAATATCCATGAACACGTATGGGAGTTTAGGGAATGATATACGTGATAGGGTTAGTCCATTTTATTCGACTATTAATTCATATCCTCCTGTTACTGGCGAAGGCTTTAACAGTGATTTAGGTTATATGTCTGGTTCTAATGGATTCTATTATGCTTGGGAAAACGCATTTACTTCAACACTTGTACCTACAGCATCAAATCTGTCTGATTACAATATTATAGACTCTATAGCATTTTTCAATTCGGGCATATTTAATTGGAATTCATATTCTTCATCCTATTTAACCTACTACTCCAATTCCGGTTCTTTTACCTCTGGAACATTGCCATATGTGGGTATTGGCGCATCCGTAGATAGCGGCTACAATTCTACCAGTATTATAAATGCGCAGTGGCTGCGTACACGCATATCCCCTCCTGATGGGATATTACCTGCTACCATCGAACCAAGCAACATTTCATCCGTTTCGCTTTTCTTATCTCCCAATTCGCCAACTGTATTAGATGCAGGGCAGACACCATTGACGCTTACCTCTGTGGTAGAAGGAGGCCAGCCACCATATACTTACCAGTTTATCATATCTAATCCAATAACAAAAATGATAGAAGGTAGTACAGTAAAAATAACTAATTCATCTTCCGAAACTGTTTCTATTTTGCTTAAGAATGCTAGTAGCTCGCCCTTGATCGCTAATGTAATAGTAACTGACGTAGTAGGATACACTGCCAATTCCACTTACAGTAATCAGATAACTGTAAATCCTTCATTTGGAGTCTCATCTTGCAACCTACAACTTTATAACATGTCTAATCCTTCGACAACATTCAATACAACCGCAATGAATACTCTATGGGCATGGATGAATGGCGGTAGTTCTGGTTCAATAAGCGGCTCTGACGCATGGACACCAACTGTCTTAAATAATGGGAATGTGATATGGGCCACTGGCGACACTACCTCGGACTCGCAGAATTTCCATAATCTTATAGTGGAAGCTAATTCACAAACAATTTCCAATATACACACAATTTATGGCGCATACAATCTGCCTTCCCTTAGTGATTTTATAGAACCTGCGTCTTACAATTATTCTAACGGCCCCATATATTGGACAAGCTATGGGGATGGTTTACAAGTCGGAAACAGTGCCTACACGTTTTTTGGCGGTGTACCACAAACCCAAACATCAACTTCTACAACAGTGGTTATGTATCCTGTAATGGCAAATATAAGTATTAATTCGATCACACTTGCAAACACTATAATTTTACCTACTACAACTCCTTCTGGAACAGTTGGCAATGTATTATGGAATACGGCATTACAAACAGGTAATGAAACATACATATATGGCGCAGCAGCAAACGCATCCACAACTACTTCTATAAACTACTCTCTTACATACGTTGCTAGAGTACCTACTAGTCAGATAAGCAATACTTTAAAATGGACATTCTGGAACGGGAGCAGTTGGACATCTAATGTTTTGCAGTTAGTTTCAATAGCGACCACGACAACTCCTGCTGTAGAGAACCCTGCACTCAGTGTCGTCATGCATAATGGGGTTTATGTGATGGTCAGCGGCCCATCATACGAAGTCGACTGGCCATATGGTAAGAACCCATACATATCTGCCTTATTTTCATGTTCTCCGCAAGGTCCATTTGTAAACCCCATAAATATATGGGACGGTTATCCTGTATTTGGTTCTTATGGTTCCGGGTATGTTGGTTTAAACCAAGGTAATGTATATGGAGTTGATACCCAACCTCAGTGGGATACTTTCAATTCGATAGCATTGAGTTTTGCTGAACTACAGACCGCCGGTCCTAACGATTACAAACCACATTTCTTGAATGCGGTTTTGGAATCACCTCACGCAAGAATTACTGCATCCTCTATAACTCCAAAATATGGACAGGTTGAAACTTTAACTGCAACCGCTTATGGCGGAACACCCCCATACACTTATGACTTTCAAATTAGAAATGCGACAGGAACACTGTTAACCAATGCGATTCAGACTAGTAGTTTATCTACCAATTCAATGTTTTATACTATCAACACTTCAGGTACTGTAAATACTAAAGTATTCATAACGGATAACGCATCAACGCCTTTGACTGTAAATTCGTCTTCCCTATCGCTTATTATTCGACCGTCAAAGCAATATTTCATTCCTATAAACCTAATTAACAGTCAAAATACTGGTACATCTGCTGGATTTGACCAAATGATAACATTTAATGCATTATCGGTCTGCAATGCAATTATATGTGCGCCACATTTAAACAATACGTATTTCTACTATGCAAACGGATCTATGATACGGGCATGGTATGAGTCAGCTTCAGGAGAGCCGAACAACTATGGGTCCAATAGTTTTTCCAGTTCTACAAACGTGATAATATGGCTAGATATTGCTCCAACCAATTATGTACCTGCCTTTGGATATAATACTGTATATATGGGATTTGCACCCAACAACGTAAATAATTTTGGCACTAAAGCCGGAATTGGGGAGGCACCTGAACTAACATTCTCTTATGCTAAATACGATAATGGCAATACTGTATTTCCATTTTATTATAACTTTGCTGGAAATTTATTCGCACAGAATATTCCTGGCAACGCTGTGAATATGCCATGGTCGGTGACTTGTTATACCAATTCTATATGTAACAGTTCAATAACATCTACTGTAACTGTGGATAATGGTCTATCTCTTAACGCAATTCAATACAATCAGCTACTCTTTGCTCCAGTGCCCAATATTCCTTCAGGTATGGCGTTAGACGCTTTGGTATCCTCACTATCAACGAATCAATTTAGCATTGGGTTAGTCTCTGGAGAAACTCCTCTTCTAAAGGAAATAACATCCGGCTATCTTGCAACCATATCCAATTCTGACATTGGTTTATACTCCGGAATTTCCAATAATTATAATTTGCTATCTCAAAGTTCATATCCTGGCGGTAGTAAACACGTAGATACATTACTATGGCATAATACAGATCAATACGCTTATCTAAACTATTCTGTAGTAACAAACTCGACTTCAAACACTATTTCAATATCAAATCTTATAGCAGGAAAAAGGCAGTTTGCATTTAGAAATGCGTTAGGTGGCAATACAATTATTACATGGGCAAGAGAAAGAGCCGCGCCTCCGAATGCTGTAATGCCATCTGTATCATTTGCTAATCTTACAGTTTCATCAAATACTGTACCTACAACAATTACAACATCATCTTCAGGAAGCACAGCGACACCTACTCCCTTCACAATAACACTTTCTGATAATCTTACCTATCTGCATTTTTCAAATAACACTGTGTTCACTGCATATGTTAAAAATTCTGGAAAAGGTATAATAACAAAATTCAATTACAGTCAGAGTCAGCTTCCTGCACACTTGACATTAATACCTTCCGAATATCTTATTTTCAAACTAAATTGTAATTTCTCATCGAACAGCAGTAATTACATGTATGCTGGAATAACTTCTGGTTTGGGGCATATTGGGTGCAATACAAATCATACAGTATATGGGGGTATCTACACTGCCCTGTATAAAAAAGTTTATGTATCAGGTGTCTATCCAAACACAACAAATATCACTAAGTCTACAAAATCAAATTATATCAATATACAGGTTTCAAAAGGCCAGTCATCTGCAGATCTATGTGGTAATTCTACAACCTATTATGCTGTAAACTATATCGATCTAAATTCTACTTTCTTCGTAAAGCATCATAACAGCGGCTGTGAAATTCTCTACGCATCAACAACAAAATCCACAGTTCCATTTCCTCCAAATATTTCAAATGTGTTATCGCTAAATGTATCTTTGAAGGAGAGCAATCACACGGTTCTCAATACAACACTATACGCTACAATACATTATTTTTCAAATACTGCCAACGTAGTTCCATATATCTTAAATAACAATACTTGGATTGAAATAACTCCGTTCTACGTGAATTCTACCGCACATACTATTTCTTTTAATATGCCACAGGATCCGATAATAACTATTGTAGAATATAAAAACCTGACTTCAATCAAAACGGAAATCATACCAGTTTCCTCAAATCAGACTTTGGTATCTGGCAACACAACCGTCGTCGCTGCGAATGCAAATGTAACTACTCCATCCAACATAATGATTGTTGCGAACAATACTCCAGTACCGAACAAAACTCCTGCCGCAACACCGAAACAAAATAATTTTGTATACGCCGAAATTATAGCAACTGCAATAATTATAATAATTATAGTGTTTATGGTCTTTGTGACAAAGAAAAGAAAATAAATTTCAATTTTTTTTAACCCTGATAGCTAAATGCTAACTATCCTGATATTTCTGTGATAGCGGCGAGAAGCCCCGCTTCCGGCGAAGGCAGAACAACAGTCACAGCAGGGATTTCTCTATGCCTGCAATGTTTTTGAATGAGGCAAGCTGCCTTCCTGCCTCGTCGTCAGAGTTGAATATCTCTATCCTGACTCCTGACTTGTCAGCCTTTTCCAGCAGGGCTTTGACCTCCATGCTGTTAAGCACCGAGTCGTTCACTATGACTGCGCCTATTTTGTACTCGTCCAGAGCGGCATTGACCTTCTCTGTTCCTGAGACTGCGCCATTGGCCCGCAGTCCGCGGAAGAAAAGATCAAGATACCAGAATTCCTTTTTGACGTGTTCGCTCTCGAGCAGCTTCGAGACGGTCTCGCTTTTCATAACCTCCCTCACCCCGGATCTTTCCGCATCGGTGGATGATGCATAGACAAGCCTCTTTCCTACCTGGATTTTTTTATCGTCTATGTACTTTTTGAGATCGTCCTTCATGAATCCCGGACCTGCGAATATGACTATCTCAACTCCCATTCTTTCAGCAGTTCCTATTATCTCCTTGAAGTAGTTTTCTTTCTGCATCTCAAAGTCCCGCTCCTTCATTTTTTTGCTCAGCCTGCTGTATAGCTCTCCTGTTATGTCTATTCCGTATCCTCTCACGTATGCTATTGTGGCCTTCTCGTCGTCCATGGCTATTATGCCGAGCTTTGGCCTTTTCGAGTCAAGGACTGCCTGCCTGAGCCTCCTTATTATGAATGCGCTCCAGTCCTGCTTCTGTATCTCCATCTGGCTTCCCGGGCCTATGCTGAGAGTATGGTAGCTGTTTATCTTGACATATTCTTCAGGATGGCCCTCCAGCGTCTTTCCCGAAAGCCTGAGAGTTCCGCCTGCTTTGTCAAGCTCTGCCTTTTCCACTGCGATTTTTATGAATACGTCTTTCTGCTCTCCGAGGTCGCTTTCATCAGACCTGAACCTCCTCTTGCTGTGCGAAGATACCATGTCTCCATTGGAGATTATTATTGCAAGAAGATACAAATCCTCGAAATTTTCAGGAATCAGCTTGACTATTCCTGTTGCATCATAGAACTTGACGTCCCTCATCAAAATCCTCTTTTATTATTTCATTATGGCGCAAATAGTATAAGATACCATCTGGGATCTTCCAAATGCATTTATAATACCTTACATGCGAATAATACCATGATCCTGCATATACTGTTAGCCCTGAATTTAAGCGGCATCTTCGCAGGAGCCGCATCATTCTTCACCAGCTTCCTGCGCAATTACGGCTATCTGGCAATATTTCTGCTGATGATACTGGAGGCGGCATCGCTTCCGATACCAAGCGAAGTTGTTCTCCCGGCAGCAGGGCTTCTCGCCGCTACAGGAGTCTTCAACGTATACCTGATATTCGCAGTCGTGACTGTGGCAAGCATCATCGGGATAACAATAGACTACTATCTGGCTTATTTCCTGGAGAAGGAGGTTGTGTACAAGCACCTGAAGCTCTTCCGCATCACGCAGCCCCAGCTCGATGCATTTGACAAGTGGTTTGGGAGAAACGGCTCCTTCACTGTATTCATAGGCAGAATGCTTCCGGAGGTAAGGGGCCTGGTCAGCCTGCCTGCAGGATTCGCAAAGATGCCACTTAAAAAATTCTACTCGTACTCGATACTTGGCATAACCATATGGGACATCCTTCTTCTGGGATTTGGCTACTACGCCCTAAACGCGCACAGTGCCTACATAGCCATGGTTGCAGCCGCAGGGCTTGCCATAGTCCTATACCTGCTGTATCGGTTCGTAGTCAAGAAAAGCATGAACTGATCTGGCATACCATTCGCTTTTCGGATAGAAAACATACCAAATAGACAAACTCCTGGGTATTGTTGCATATCCACATCTTCTGCAAGGAATATCTGCCCGGCTATATGCTGTTTCGAGAAATGTTAAAAAAAGCCTTTACTTGAGTAGTCTGTTTCTAAACCTATCAGGCTTTCTGGAGGTGCATCTGCGGCACTATGAGCTTCCTCTTTGTGGACTTGCTCAATGTGATTTCTACCACATAAGCGTCTCCTCTCCTTTCCAGAACCACGCCAACTCTCCCCTTATATCTTGGGTGCGGAACGCTTCTGTTGCTGGTGCTTCTTGGCATTACCACAACCTTGCTTCCGTTATCGAAGTTCTTTATCTTTTTCGTTATACCCATCTCAGAAGGCCTTATGTGCCTTGAAAGCTTCCTTGTGTTCCTTGAGAAAAGCCCTTTTGAAGAACTCATGCTATCAAATCAAATTTATTTTATTTAGTAGAAAAACATATAAATACCTTCACTGCATATCTACACGTGGTACTGATGCCTAATAACGACAATTCAAAGAAGGAATCCAGCCATAAGAAAGGCAGCAAGATTTCCCTTAAGCCGGATTTCAAGATCGAGAACATAGTCGCAAGCGCCGACCTTGGCGTGGAGCTTGACTTATATGCGATAGCCAAGGCATCACCCGACGTTGACTACGAACCTGAGCAATTTCCAGGCGCGATATACAAGATACACAATCCAAAGACCGCACTGCTTCTTTTCAAGAACGGAAAGGTAATATGTACCGGGTCAAAGACAGAAGCCGACATACACAGGGCCATCGACATAATGATCAAGACCGTGCAGAAATACATTCTTATTCCTCAGAAATCGGATGAAAAAGAGGAAAAGTAATCTTTCATCTATTGGCAATGCGCTGTCCGGAATCTCCGGAGTCTTCTGTTTCTTATCTGGTTTATGCCTTGCAAACGCCAGACTGTCCAATTCTCTTATCTTGGAGCTTGCTGGTGCGCGGGCCTTGTAAGGATATAGAATCTGCTTTCTCCCCGGAGTTCCATCATTGCCCTGTCGGTTAGCAGTTTGACCGGATCCTGGAGCAATGCAACCCTGCTGGATATGTCTGAAAAGCTTTCGAAAGGCTTTTCCTCCCGGGCATCGAGTATCGCTTTCAGGTGCTTCTTTCCTATTCCGGGAAGCATTTCAAGCATGTGCATCCTTATGTTGAGCGATGATGCATTATTGAAGAAGTCTACGTATTTCTTCTCATTTGATTTTATTATTTTTGAAATGGCAATCGGCAGCTGGGCTCTTGCGACTTCAGTGAGACTCTCGAACGCAAGCCTCGATTTTATCAGCGACACTTTATCGCGGACTCCCTTGCCTATGTAGATTCTTTCCTCAACCTTTATTTCGGGAGTCTTAGGCACAGCTTCCAGCAGCGTGAATTTGTTTTCGCCTATCAGCTGAACTATGGGTTCCGATCTGACTGAAAAGGACTTTCCAGTGGGGAGATAGTCCAGTACGTATGCGTACTCCTCAAGTTATCCTGTCCTTTGTTCGGTTTCCTCCATATCAAATCCCTAAATCCCACTTATTAACCCTTGCTTCTGTTCTCCTCAACCAGTGAGAATGCCTTGTCAGCCACTGCAGTATCCATCTCCTTCTTTTCGTTTGCCAATATCTGCTTAACCTGGATAACGTCGAGCGGCATGATGTTGGTTATTGAAACAGCTATCTTATGGCTGATTCCAAGTTCTTCAAGCTTCTTTCTGAGGCTTTCAGCCCCCTTCGCGTTTATCTTTGAAAATTTCTTGGCGTAATCTAGTGCAAGCGTCTGTTCATATCCGAATTCTCCATCCTTTTCCCTGTTTTCAAGTATTTCGAGGGCCTCGGCAAGTGATACTATCCTTCCTGTTTTTTCATCCTTCTCTGCCATGAATATCATTCTATACTATCTAATATGGTGAATATAAATCTTTTGTTTGGACAGGCCGCGCATGTGAAAAAAATGCATGGCACCGCATCCCCGCCTTATGCGCGTGGCTTTCATGAACGTTGCAGAAGGTATAAATTACTTTTAATTCCACCACTAATTGCCGGTGTATATTTGAACGCCAAAGATACTTATCAAAAGATCCTTGTGGAATTGAAGAAGCATATTTCCGGTGATGAATCGGTCCTGGAATTGATGTTCATAACACTGATAGCAGACGGCCATACTCTTCTTGAAGGAGTTCCAGGGGTCGCAAAGACAACAATGACCAAGGCCCTGGCAGATACCATAGCTGCCGATTTCAAGAGGATTCAGGGAACCCCTGACGTAGGCCCTTCTGATATTGTCGGATACACTTTTCTCAATCAGGAGAATCAGGTTCAGGTAAGCAAGGGTCCTGTATTTACGAACATACTTCTTTTCGACGAACTCAACAGGACGCAGCCCAGGGTCATGAGCTCACTGCTGGAAACCCTGGAGGAACGCCAGGTAACTTTAGGCGGCACTACGATGGATCTCCCAAAGCCGTTCAACGCGTTCGCAACGCAGAATCCTCTCAGGATAGAAGGCACAGAGCCTCTGCCAAAGGTGCTTGCAGACAGATTCCTGATGCGCATACCTGTCGATTATCCTTCCCGGGAAGAAGAAGGCATGATGATAAGAATAAAAGAAGCCGAGGAGAAGATAGTGGTCAACAAGGTCATAGGCACTTCGGAGATATTAGAACTGCAGGAAAGCGCAAAATCAGTGATCTTGCCTGACGACGTCAAAGACTACATTACCGGCATTGTTTCAGAGACAAGGAAATCCATACACATTGTCATGGGGGCCAGCCCCAGGGCAGACATTTCCTTCATGAAATGCGGGAAGGCAAAGGCGCTCATAGAAGGAAGAGACAAGGTAACCATTGGCGACATCAAATTCCTCGCAAGGCCGGTGCTCAGCCACAGGCTTGCAGTAAGGTCTACCGGGGGGATAGGAGTCAACGGCATAATAGACGGCATAATAGCCACGTATTCGTAGCAGGCAGGAGGGCAGGCATAATGTATACTCAGTTATTTTATTCGTCGCTGGTTTTTGCCGCAATGATATTTTCATTCGGCTTATCCGAAATCTATACCTTCTCAAATCACGTCAGAAAAACGGTAAGGAAAGGGAGCGCATCCGCCTTTGCAGAAGAACTGAAAAACTGGATGCGCACCGACAGGGGCAATTCGTTACTTACTTTAATCATCATATGGGCATCAATCTCGATAGGCTGGATGGCATATGGCGCAACTCCCGGATATCTCTTCTTTCCAGGTCCGGCTTACGTGTATCTCCTGGCAGGCGCCGCGGTTATATTCATCGGCATCGTGATCAGGAGGTGGTCTATGGCTGCTCTAGGAAACATGTTCACGCATCTCCTGTCGATACAGCGCAACCATCGCGTTGTCACTAAAGGCCCTTACAAGACAGTCAGGCATCCTTCATATCTGGGCGGCTTTCTGGCAGCAATAGGCTTCGGCATAGCAATGGGAAACTTTGCGGGTCTCCTCGTATGCATTCTCTTGCCGCTGTTTGCATATGCTATAAGGATAAGAAAGGAGGAAAAGATGCTTTACGGGCATTTCGGCCGGGCATATAAAAAATACGCTTCGTCGGTTCGCTGGCGCATCATCCCTCATGTCTGGTGAAAAAGGCCAGCCCTGTACTCAACAAAAAGGCTGCCGAAGAGGCGCTTCTGTTTTCAGCATAATGAATATAAATCTAGTTATTGCTATAAGATATGATATCCGCGCTTCGCCTAATACGCGAATGCTGAAGACAAAGGTCAATACGAAATGGCAGTACAATCCACCAAAGGCATCAGGAATTTTCTGCAAAATTTCCTGATAGCATTCTCCCTTTCTGCAGTGCTGCTGATTGCAAGCGCATACGCTCAGACTTCACAGTACATCCTGACAAACACGCTGTGCGGCATAATAACCGCAATAAGCCAGATAGTAGGAGTTCTTGCAATTTTCATGTTCATACTCGGAGGCACTCTATATGCATTTGCCCACCTTCTCCCCGCCGCAGGGAACATCAAAGGCGCAGCGCAGGGCTGGGGAATGAGCGTTCTTATGGGCGGCATAATAATGATTATATTGTATGGGCTTGCGCCTTTCATAGTAAATACAGTAATACAATTCAGCACGGGCTCAGCAAGTTCAGGACTAGGCATAGGATCCATAGGCTATGTAAGCTGCCCTCTGGGGGGATCAGGATCTTCTGGCGGTTCAGGAATCATACCTGGAACCTCGCCTGGCACATGCAGCGTAAGCGCATGTGCTGCTTGAAGCGCCAAAAGCAATGTAACGTCATAACAAAATCAAATCTCACCGATATATTTATAAATCATAACATTTCAATTAAAACCGGTAGTTTAAATGAATAAACTTTCTTTATGGATGATGCGCAATATGCGGCTAATATTTCTGGCACTTACTTTTGGAAGTTTGGCCATAGGAATTGGATACTCACTTACAACCGTACTGCCACAGTCATACCCTACTTCGCCGCAGGCTGCTACCGTTTCCGACACATTATGCGGTATAATAACCGGGATAAGCCAGGTAATAGGACTGCTTGCAATCTTCATGTTCATATTGGGAGGAACGCTTTATGGGTTCGCCCACTTCATGCCTGCTTCAGGAAACCTTAAGGGTTCAATGCAGGGCTGGGGAATGGGAGTCCTAATGGGCGGAGTGATAATGATTATACTCTATGCGCTTGCTCCATTCATAATAAGCAACCTGCTCCAGTTCAGCGTGTCAGGATCAGCAAACGTAGCTGTTCCTATTGCTTCCGGAGTAAACTGCGCTGCTTATGGTCCAACCAGCGGCGGATTCATCTAATCTGCCAATGGGATCTTAAACAGGAGGCCTCGGGGCCTCACCAGTCTTTTAGCAAGGCTTTTTTGTTTTGCCTTATTCAATGATACATTTTTATTGATTCCCTTGTTTATTCTATACGTGTGGCCATGGGCAACATACTTACAGACACTTACGAAACATTCATGGCAAATATCCGCCTCGTGCTGATCTTTTCCATACCTTTCATAATAGCATTCCTGATACCTTTGCTTGCTCCTCTGCCTACATACGTGAGCATGGGTGGCATATTCCTGAGGAGCGCAAGCATATTCTCGAATCTGGGCTTCTACTCCATGGCAATAATACTGCTGGCCTTTTTCTTCTCGCTGCTTTTCATAAGCTTTGCCTTTGTCGCCATAAGCCTGATAGTCAAGTCGAGGAAGACAAAGATGAAAATCGGACAGCGCGCAATACGCGAAATAGAGAAATACACCGGCAGGGTCTTCATACTTTTCATAATATACGCGGCAATACTGACGATAGCAAACGTCGTCGGCTACTATCTTGGCATAGAGACCTTCCTGACGGGGATAGTGGGCTTCTTCGGCTTCATACCATTCTTCTACGCCCCTAGCGCAGTGGTGGTTGACGACCAGAAAATACTCAGGTCTATGAAAAACAGCGTGAAACTTGTTGCAAAATCACCGCAATACTTCCTGCTATGGCTGGTACTGATAACCATGTCTCTATCCATAGTCTCACTTATTTTCATGTTCATTGCCGGTCCATTCTTCTCGCAGTATATAATACTCATATTAAGCTCCCTGATAATACTCCCGTATTTCGTGATATTCCAGGCTGAGGCTTACATGAAGCGCTTTGCAATCCTCAAGCATTGAGGGAATCATTGCAGGAATTGTATTGCAACGCCAGCTTCACTTCTTTCCAGGACAAAGGTCTTGCATTACCTATTTAGATATTATCCACGCATATAACTCCGAGGCGGAGTAGCTCAGCCTGGTTAGAGCGCTAGACTCATATGCGAAGCTTTATGAGTGACGAGTATTTTTACGATGACTGCTAAGAAATCTAGAGATCGCGAGTTCAAATCTCGCCTCCGCCAAAGCATGCCATTGTTTCGGGCATCTTGAATCCCGACATGCCTGCCTCACTCTCGAATATCTTGCTTATTTTTACCTTTTTTCCGGTCATGGCTGTTGTTGGCATGGAACCTTAATTCAGGACAACACAACAAATCTGGCATATGGAAAGATTAATATACATATCTGATAAATTATTGAAGCATGTCCGATACTGCTATTGGGAATCCCGCACAGGGAGCCCCTCAAACAACATCACAGAACATTCCTGGAAACAGCGCCGCGGCCAGCTCGATTCCCGCTTCTCCACCCTCTTCAGGAGGCAAGGGGAGCAGCCGTTTCATGATGATAGGCGCCGCTGCGGCAGTAATAATAATCGCAGTGATCGCATTCTTCGCATACTCTTCATTGCACACTTCATCCACAGTATCTACCTCTAACTCTCTATCCGCTTCTTCACCAACCGCTGGAAATCAGTCCAATCCAATATCCTCGAAGTCAACCACATATGCAAAAATAGCGGCATTGTTTTCTTCTGGCAAAACAGTCTCTCTGCACCAGTTTAATAATGTCAGCGGCATAAATCCATACCAAATACTATCAAATCCAAAGACTACCTCTGTAAACCTGCTAAACAACACTAATGTGAGTTATACTGGGTCTGGGGAAGCATCCATTCTTCTTTCAGGAGTGAATCTTGCAATACCTTTCAGCTACCTGATAGGCTCTGATACGAACGGAAATTATTCAAGGACATCGATAAATGCGCGTATATTAAATTCAAATGTATCTGAACTAATAATAAACACTCCTGTTTTGAATCTGGCATGCGGCAACCAGAACCAATCCTCGCTTGCACTATCCCTTCTTGGAGGATCTTCAAGTTCAAGCCACATACCTCCAGACTACGCATGCGTAGCGAAAGAAGTTCAATCCAATTCAATTAACCAGAGCCAGAAAAACACCTCCATAAAAATTGCGAATTACATTGCCAATAACATATTCATAAATGCCAGCAATGTATCCGATGTTTCATACAGGGGAAACAGCTGCATATACCTTAAGGGATATGTAACATCCAAAAATCTAGCCCTAGGAAACGTGCTGAACAATTCTGCGCTGAATAACAGCCAGACTTCCTCCATTTCCTCTGGACTTTCATCAGCTATAATGAAATTCAAAGGACCATACTCAACATGTATATCCGCTTCAACCGGAATACCTTATAATTTCAGCACAAACCTGCAGCTCAACATAACAAGCCCGCCATCTCCTGGACAGGCAAAGCCATCTTCGCTTAATGTGAATTTCTCAATAACAACGAACATGGCCTATTACGGCAAGGCATCTACGACGCAGGTTCTATCTGAAGTGCCTTATCGCATAATGAACGGCACATGCCAAAACGGCATAAACCTTAATGTGATAAATTCAAGTTATTCTGCATACTTCGCATGCAACAATGTGAACATGAATTCTTCCGGATCCGCATTGATGGAGCTGAAGCCTTCCAAGAATATGAACCTCTTCTCCATACCAAATGCAACAGTGCCGCAGGGTTCCAAAATCAGAATTCTTGGGCTATACTGTGAAAAGACAAACTCATCTGCAACTGCATCTTTCTATGCGTCACAGCCTAATGCAACTCTCTTTACCCCTGTAAATCTTACGTTCGCTTCAAACCAGTCCTTTGCGCTTGCAGTAAACTGTCCTGGTGCAATTCTGGGAAAGCAATACAATGGCACCGTATATGCAGTAACGCAGGAAGATACGTTATCGAGCTCTACAACTGCTGCCAACATTGTAAATGTAAGTTCATCCATCGGCACATTCTCTGTACTGCCTACAATAAACGGCAATATTGGCATAAATCAGAATAGCGGTCCTGTATCGAATCACGTGGTATTGCCTTCTTATGGATAATTAGCTAATCCTAATGGGTCTTATCTGCGCCTAAACAAAGGTCCTATCTGAAAATCCTTATAAGTTCTTTTACTGTTTCTCCGGCCTCTTCAATTGCCACTGACGTGCGGTTTATTGTTTTCATATCCAACAATCTTTCTGCTGTCTCTATAATTCTTCTATAGTGGTGGTATTCTATTCTGGGCTTCCATCCCTGCTGACCCGAAAGACCCTCAAAGCCCGAGAGTTTTCTCCTTCCCGCAACTGCTGTTGCCGCTTCTATTTCTGTGACATGTTCAACGCTACTCAAGACAAACAAAGGACCTGCAAGTCCATCATTTATTCTGATAGACTGTTTACCA
>JAJZIZ010000042.1 GCA_021846005.1 Microcaldota archaeon | reverse complement strand
GAAGCAATATACAATCCAATATTGGATGCAGCCAGAAAACTGCTGATGATAATTAGTGCAATTCATATAAGAGCCAATAAAAACAGGTTCTTTTTCATTACATCCGTTTTTGTTCATCTATGTATTTCTTGATTAGAGCATCTGAAATATGCCCATGTGTTGACACAAAATAACTCCTTGTCCACAGTGTTGGAAGTTTTAGTCGCAGGTCTGCAAACTCTTCCCTTAGTTGATGAGAGGTGTATCCCTTTATCTGCCCGATTATGTAGTTCGGTGTCTGAAGAGGTTTGCCTTCTATGAAGAGATGAACGTGGTCCGGCATTACTTCGAGTGCAAGGACTTTGCACTCCAATCGTTCTGCCTTCTCCTTTATCAGTTCCTTTAGCCGCTGTTCCACTTTGCCAACCAATACATTTTTTCTATATTTCGGACACCAGACGAAATGATAGCCCACGAAATGAACACTTGTCTCAGAGGCACTATATCCTTTTGGCATGGCTAATATATGAGCATATTCTTATATATACATATCTTCATATACTTCCTATCGCAGCGGTTCGCTTTCATCCCACCCCTGAAGGGAACCCTCTGAAGAGGGCGTGGGATTTCCCGCTCACTTTGTTAATTTGACTGTCTTAACAATAGCCTTTCCGGAATGATTATCCTTATATGATACCATTATTTTTTTGATTGTTATCCGTCTTGAGAATTTAAGATGTTTGAAATCTTTCAATGCCAGATAAAAATCAGTTCTAGTTAAATCACGCATAGTTAGGGTTATGTGCGGTGTGAATTTAGGATAACCGAAAAGTTGTGCTTTAAACCTTTTTTTAAGCCTGCGATATAATTTAGATAAATCTTGTGTTTTTAATATCTTGAAATAAATAACGTAATTTGGACTTCCGGAATGATACGCGGTAAAATAACCTATGCCATTTATCTGAATTTTGAATTTTTTAGTTGGAAGGGATATGGCCTTAACATTCTCAAATATTGAATCAAATTCAGTTTTAGGAATTTTTAAATTGATAATAGTAATATGAGGTCCTTTATAGTCTTTTACAGCAGTATAGGCTTTGTATTTTTTTGAAAAATCCTTAATTATAGCTGTAATTTCTTTTTTAACCGTTATCTCGGGACTTGCCCATATAGAAACTATAATATCCATTTTATGACTCTTATCTCAGTTAATACAAACGAATAACTCCAGTGCAAGCCATACGGCATCTGCAGCACCTCCAATATCTTCGATGTTTGCAGTCCGTCCGAGAGGGTTGGGACTCTCCATGGCATTAAAGAAGTTTTTCTGCTTCGGCAGGCAGGTCGGCTATCGCAATCCTGGACTGTTCGCCAGTATCACGGTTGCGCACTGTCACAGTATTGTCCTCAAGAGTCTGATAGTCGGCAGTTATGGAGAAAGGTATGCCTATCTCGTCTGCCCTGGCGTACCTCCTGCCTATGCTTCCAGACTGGTCATAGAAGATTTCGTATCTTGACTTCAGTTGTTCGGCAGCCTTGCGCGCTGCTTCGGGGATGCCGTCTTTGCTGACGAGAGGATAGACTGCAAACTGGAATGGCGCAAGCCTTGGCGGAAATGACATCCATTCCCATTCCTTCTTCTCGGATTTTGGATTGTAAAAGAGCTCCATCAGGGAGTAGAAAACACGGTCTATCCCGGTAGAAAGTTCTATGATGTGCGGCACGAATTTTCTGCCATTGAAGAGTATCTCGTGGGATTTTTTGGATATGCTGCCATGTCCTGTGAGGTCATGGTCGGTGCGGTAGTGGACGCCGCCTATCTCCTTGTATTCACCTAGGCTTTCCAGGTAGACCTCCACATCGAAATGTATCCTGTTGTAGAATGCGCGTTCTTCCTTGGAGAGCTCCCTAAGGCGCAGCTTGTCAATAGGAAGGCCAAGAGCATCCGCGAAAAACTGCTGCATCTTTGCCAGATAGTATGCATAAAGTTTCGGTATCCCTGCTTTCAGTGAGATTTCAGAACAGGATAATGTCTCGGCTGCCTCTTTTCCAGAGAAGAGAACCTTTAATGCATAATCTTTGACTTCGTCCCATTTTTCAGCATTGTCTATATCCTGCGGATCTATGAACATCTGCAGCTCTGCCTGCGTGAATTCCCTCTGGCGTATGAGCAATTGTCTTGGAGAGATCTCGTTCCTGAATGCCTTTCCGACTATGGCAAGGCCCATGGGAAGCTTGCCGCGCTGTATGTTGAACTGCCTAAGGAAGTTTACATAGACGCCTTGCGCGGTTTCAGGCCGCAGGTATGCGATGGTGTCACCTTCTGCGCCAAGCTTTACCTGAAGCATCATGTTGAGCACCTTGACATCCCCAAGTTCGCCTCCGCATTTTGGACATCTTACCTTGTACTCGGATATCATGCTTGAAAGTTCATCCGGACTCTTGCCTTCTGCGTTCTGGCCTGTCGCATCGCTGATTATGTGATCGGCGCGGTAGTATATGCCTTCTTTTTTGCACCTGACGCTTGGATCTATGAAATTTTTTATGTGGCCGCTTGCTATGAAGACAGACTCCGGCATTATGTCCGAAGGCTCCAGCTCGAATGAGTTGTCATTGAATCTTAGAAAATGCCTGCGCCACACGTTCTCCAGGTTTCTCTTAACCAGCACGCCAGTGCTTCCGTAGTCGTAGAATCCAGTAAGTCCGCCGTATATCTCATTGCTCGGATAGAAGAAACCGCGCCGCTTCGCAAGTTCGTAGAGTTTCTCGCCGAGGGTTTCACGGGAATTGCCGGTGTTGCCTTGCGCATTGTCTGCCATGTAGATTCAGTATGCTTTTGCGCGCACAGAATTTATAAAGTGTTTGTGCGGCTGCCTTTCATCCTAAAATGCTTGCGGCTAAAGCACAAATCTGCTTCCTTTCGCTATGGAATTCTTTTTGGAAGCGCCGGCCTTGAGCTCTATCACGTATACTGCGCCAGAAGGAGAAGCGTATGGAGCACATGACCAGAGCGACCTGCACGGCTCAGCATTTCTGACTATTTTCAGTACCCTGAGCTTTTTGTCAAGCCATAGTATATCTATGGAAAACTTCATGTTGAGCATCCATATGTCATGCCTTCCCTCGCTTCCGAAGGAGAAGAGCATGCCCTGGCTGGCTTTCAGGCCTTTTCTGTGCATCAGTCCCAGCATCTTTTTGCCTGTAGTGTCGGCAATCATGAGGCTGAAAGACCTGCCGTTGCATCTTGCGGTTCTGCTGTTAAAGGAGAGGGTTTTGTAAAGCAGCTCGGTAATCAATCCATCACTTGACAACAGTCTGGCTCTGTTCCTGCATGAACTGCTGCAGATAGAATCTGCCGCCGGTGCCTTTGCCTGTGGTTCCGCTTCCTTTCCAGCCCACGAACACCTGGGAGCCGACCATCGCGCCGGTAGTTGCGCCTATCTTCCTGTTTATGTAAACAACACCGGCAGCTATGCCGTTCATAAAGGCGGAGATATCCGCCTTGCTCCTGCTGTATAGCCCTGCAGTTAGCCCGTATTCGGTGTCATTTGCCTTTGCAAGCGCCTCTGAGAAATCTTTGTAGCTGTCTATGACAAGGAAGGGCAGGAATAGCTCCTCATGGAAGAGCCTGTTTGAGTGATCCATCTCGGCTATTGTCGGCTCTACATATGCGCCTTCGATGCCCAGATCTACGGTTTTGCCTCCGTGGACTATGCGCCCGTGCGCTTCGGCTTCTGATACAGCCGTCTTGAATTTTTCCAATGGCTTCGGGCTTATCAGCGGCCCGATATAGTTGCCCTTAAGCAGCGGATTGCCTATCTTCAGACTCCTTGTGCGCTCCGAAAGTTTGCTTATGAATTCTTCTTTTATGGATTCCTGCACATATACCCTTGAGCATGCACTGCATTTCTGTCCTGAATATCCGAATGCCGAACTGATTATGCCTTCTGCCGCGGCGTCGAGATCTGCGCTTTTTGAGACGATAACAGGATCCTTGCCGCCTAATTCCACTACGAAGGTCTTGTGGATGCCTAGGCCATATGACTTTGCCATCATGGACATTCCTGTGTTCTTGGATCCGGTGAATGCTATGCCTTTTACCTTGGAATTGCTCACCAGCTCATCGCCTACCTCCGAACCCGGACCTGTGACATAATTGAAGACGCCTTTCGGAATGCCCGCTTCCTCAAATATCTTGTAAATGTAGAGCCCGGTAAGCATGGTCATGTTGTCAGTTGAGGAGGGCTTGAATACTACAGTATTGCCAGTTATCAGGGCCGCTGCGCTCATGCCCGTTGATATGGATATGGGAAAATTGAATGGCGCGATGACGCCGAATACCCCATATGGCTTCATCAGGTTGTATATCTGTTCACTTCCGCCAGGTGCGCCTTGAAAGCCAGCAGCGACTTTCGCCTTGCTTTCCTCTGTTTTTTTCTTGATTGAGTAGCCCTTGTTTTTCTCCATTTCGTATGAGTAATAATTCAGGAAATCTATTGCCTCGTCGACTTCGCCTACTGATTCATACCGGGTTTTTCCGTTCTCTATGCTCATGATAGCCGATATGAGGAATTTCTGCCTCCTGAAAATTTCTGCTGCCTTTCGCATCGCGCGTATCCTTTCCTTGTAGTCGGTTCTTGACCATTCGCCAAAGGCATTTTCCGCCGCTTCGACGGCATCTTTTGCATTCTCCCTGGTGCCGGATTGAAACCTGCCTATCGGCATATGGTCTATTGGCGAGTACTCGCTTATCTCTTTCTCGCAGAAGACTTCTTCGCCGTTTATATATATGGGAAATTTACGCCCGAAAACCTCTCGCTTCGCCTTTTCTATTGCGCCTTCAAAAAGGGAGTCAAATCTCTGCTCGTCTCCCTGTTCTAGAAATTTCTTGTATGTTGATTCGTTGGAGAAAGTATCCATATTGACTACCAAATGAATTCCATGTATAAAATATTTTGCATTTGATTAGGAAATGCCAGTAAACAGCGAAATTTTGTCTGAGGACATGGCAGATGCAGAGAGCGTCAGGAGATGGAACTGTTTCATTTGCTTGAAGCGGTCATGCCTTGAATTTCTTTCCGTAATTCTCAACTGCTTCAAAAATTATTTTGTGCGCATGCTCGGAGTCCTTCCACCCGAGAATCTTGGTGGTCTTGTTCTCCAGCTTCTTGTAGACTTCGAAGAAATGGGCTATGGCCTTGAGCTCATGCTCATTTGCATCTTTCAGGTCATTGATGAGAT
>JAJZIZ010000041.1 GCA_021846005.1 Microcaldota archaeon | reverse complement strand
TCTTTGGAACGTAACTCAATGCGCTTTGAATAATTTGAACTGTCTGTAATCGTCTTTTTCTTCTTTCGAACCCTGTCGCAATATGTATCTTCTTACAATATCGGCAGTTCTTCCTTCGCCCACAGTCCCAATGTAGCCACCGTCGTTCCAGAACTGCCCACCCCACAGTTCTTTTTTTATTTCAGGAAATTTTATAAACAGTTCTCTTGCAGTTATACTTTTTACAATTTTGAAGATTTCTGATGGAGAATATTTTGGTGGTGTGTCAATAAAGAAGTGCGCATGATTACCGTCAGTTCCTACGGTATCGAATCTTATGTCGTATCTCTTCTCAATTTCTAGTAGGACGTATTTCAGAAAGGAGATTCTCTCTTCTGGCAATATCAATCTCTTCCTGTACTTCACAGTGATTACAATATGATATCTTATTTCGTAAACTTTGTGTGCCGCATGAGAAATTGGCATGTGTTATTATTCTCAGGTAGACTGTTTATTCCTAACTGCCCAGCGCATCCCCACCGCAAGCGATGGGGGATTCATGGGCTAAAGTAGTAGATAGGCTATGTGATCTAACCAAGCCGGGAGGTTACAACGCAATTACTTATTGGATACGTTATAGGGAAATAGGGATAGAGAATTTCCAAAAAATAGAAAAACTGTACATAGAGAAAAACTGGAAGATATTGGATCGAGGCAGCCAGGAGACGAAATCACTATTTAGTACTGATGCGGCAAGATACAAATATTTCTTAGCGCAAAAGCCGACAGAATCTTGACTTCAGGTGTTATTTGCGCATGCAGGAATTTCGCATAAGTCGGCTGCCTGCGTTTCCGGCGCCTTGATTTAATGTTTGGTGCCTCTGCACGCTGTCCGGACCAACAAAACCTGTCATTCAAGCCTACGCAGAACTATTTGTCATTCCAGGCATGTTAGTAATCGCAGAGTCATTGGACATTTTGAATATGCCCACAGAATACAGATATATACGAATAGCCTGACCGGAGCTTGGAGTTATAGTGGCATTGAGATAGAGGGGAACGTAATACTTTGCGGATATGCATCCGGTGAATGAAAGATTGGCGCTTGTGGCGTTGAGCAGAAAACCGTGTGCATTTTGTATTACATCGCTGCCAGATATCTGGAAGCAGGGCGAGCCGTTATAGTAGCTTGGAGTGGGCAGGCTTATGATCTTGGTATTCTGAAGGCCCGTACCAAGGCCAAGATCTTCGCCCATTTGTTCTGCAAGCTGATATGGCGAACCGGAAAAAGTCTTGCACGGATAGGTAGTCCCGGAGTAGCCTGAACATAGATACACTTGTGTGCCATTGTTCAGGGATATGCCATCTAGGTTGTATGGCTTGCCGGTAGTGGGATTTGGAATACCTATATGCACCTTGTAATTATTCTGAAATTTTGTGAATATGACAGCGAGGGGAGGGTCGCTGCCTTGGCTTATAGAACCGGCATAGGAGACATTGAGCTGAGGGTAGGATTGTATCTTGCTGAGTATCGCAGGGGCAAGGGAAGACTGGTTCTGTACTGTATTGAAGGCGAGCGGAAGTATTCCGCCGCTTAGAAAGGTGAGATAGAAGTATGCGGCTCCCAGCAATATTATCGCAAAGATGCCAAGCCCGATATACAATTTTGCATGCCCTTTTTTCTTTACAGGGACAGCGCTTTGCGTGCTGTTTTTAACTGTTGAATTCTTAGCCATCTAATCGCCGGAGTTATCAGGCATGGTAATAAATAATAACCTATGCGGAAGCCGTCTGGTTGATTTCCTACATTATCCGCGTGCCGAGGAACGCATGCCATAATTCAAAGAATAAAAATTATTTCCACAAAGGCATATGCAGGAAAACCGGGAATTAGCATAAGCAGAAATGATTCATAGATGAATTCTTGTAGTATACATAGTCAAAAACTGCCATAATGCTGCTTGCCGCGATGAAGCTCTTTCATTACAAGATCTGGAGCGTCGCTTACAATAGCATTGACTCTCAAACGCATCAACCTTCGCATCTCTGCCGGTTCATTCACAGTCCATGCGCATAGGCGTTTGCCATGTTTTTGCATTAGTATCGCAATTCTCTTGTTTATAACACTATGATTTACAGAAAGCATTTCTGCTCCGGTATATCGGATAATCGCAAGAGGATTTGAAGGAAGGTGCGATAACAAGGCTCCAGTCCGTATCTTCGGAAATGCTTTCTTGACCTCGGCAAGCATACCGTGAGCAAAGGATATGATGCAGATGTCAGATGTGTTTTGTTTGTTTATAAGCTCTGCAACAGGAGGCCCGGTGCCCAGGCCTTTAAGCTCTATCTGTATTGCGGCTTTGCCGCGGGCCAGATCAAGAACTTCCTCCAAAGCAGGTATTCTTTCGCCTTTTCCAGCATCAAGACGCCTGATTTCATACAGATCCATATCCTTTACATAGCCTTTGCCGTTTGTAGTCCTGTCTACAGTATTGTCATGTATTACAACGGGCTTCCCGTCTCGTGTAAGATGCACGTCGAGTTCTATTGTATCGGTTCCGAGTTTTATGGCTTTGTCGAACGATCTTAATGTGTTCTCAGGTTCATATTTTGCCACGCCGCGATGGCCAACAATTTCTATCATGTAACCATACAGGTATATTGAATTGGCTTATGATACATATGCCTGCCGATCGATATTCTGGGACCGTAAAAGACCGCCACAGCCAGCATCATTAACTTATACTCCTTGTAGTAGAATGCCACAGGCTTAGAGATATTTCATAAGGCGGCTGTTATATAATTTTCTTTCTCAGTATTTCTGGAGTAGATAATAGAATGATAGCCGCGGTTTATTTCATTGGTTTGCTGCTTGCAGGAGTGGTTGCAGGATTTGTAGGAGCTATGAGCGGCCTGGGAGGGGGCGTGGTTATAGTCCCTGCGCTTACGCTTTTGTTCGGAATACCACTGCAGTATGCCGCAGGAGCAAGCCTGGTTTCCACTATTGCCACATCAAGCGGGGCTGCCAGCGCATATGTAAAAGACAAGCTCGCCAACATAAAAATAGGGATGTCGCTTGAAATAGCCACTACGCTTGGAGCCATTGCCGGGTCGCTTCTTGCCGCATATATCTACGCACATGGGATAAGGCAGTATCTTTTCATACTGTTCGGCGTCGTATTGATTTTGTCATTGTATCCCACATTTAAAGAATACAAGAAGACACGCAGGACGAGAATGAACAAGGATTGGACTACAGACTTTTTCCAGCTTTCGGGAAGCTACTATGACAAGGCAAAAAAGAGAGTGATAAAGTATTCGGGATGCAGATGGTGGCTTGGAGAGGCAATCGGCGGAGCAGGTGGACTGATGTCCGGGCTTCTTGGAATCGGCGGAGGAGTTCTGAAAGTCATGGGAATGAACAAAGGCATGAAACTCCCCATGAAAGTCACTACAGCGACAAGCAACTTCATGATAGGAGTCACAGCAGCTACAAGCAGTGCGATATACTGGGCGCTGGGATACATACAGCCGTTCATAGTGGCACCAGTAGTCATAGGAATATTGCTTGGTTCATACTTTGGGTCCAAGGTATTGCAGAAAACGGAAGGCAAGACGGTGCGCTTGATTTTCTTGGTCATGCTCTGCCTGATAGGCATTGAAATGATATTGAAAGGCTTTGGTGTTTCTTGATGGATATGAATGACGCCATTGCATATGTGCTGAGGGCAGGAGTCATACTCAGCCTGATTCTTATAATCATCGGGGCGCTTTTGCTTTTTGCCAATAATGGAAGTAGCGGATTTTCCATGAATGAAATTACCAACGTAAACACAAAGATAAATTCCTCGATTTTCTCTCTTCAGGATTTGGAAAGCGGCATCCTGGCGTATCAGGGCTTGGATTTCATATTGCTCGGCATGGTAGTGCTCATAGCTACACCTGCAACGAGGGTTCTCTCTTCAGTATTTGCATTCATCTATGAAAAGAACTGGATCTATGTTGTAATAACCCTGATAGTGTTTATCAACCTCATGGTTGCGGTGCTCGTGGTTCCCGGAATGCTTGGACATTGAGTGACGAATGTGTTGTTCTGTTATCAGGGACTTGCTGGAGCAGCAAGCTATGCGGTTGCCTGGGAAGGCCTTCTGCCGAAGGTCCTTAAGGAATATCTTGAAAGAATTGGAACTTGCACTATTATGGAAATGAAAACCACTCCAAGCACCATGGAAGTTATTATTGAGAGATCCGAGGGTGAAACTATGTTTGCCGATGCGAGGGTAGCCAACAACGCTATTGAAAGCGCACCCCTGACGCCGCCTATCGTTGCGATGTGACTCCATTTTGTGGACATTTCCTTGTTGAATCGTTTGAAGATGGCGAATGTAGGATATATGGTAAGTATACGCGCTATAATGGTGGCGGCATATGCCACAAGAATCACAGTAATTGCACCATAAAAGAGAGCAAGATTTGTTTCGAAGCCTATCAGCAGAAAGGCCACCGCGTTTCCTATGAACGCTGCAATCTCCCAGAAGGAGATTATAGATTGCTTGGTTTCCTTGGATATGGAATATTTCAGGGTACTGTTCCCGAAATAAAGTCCTACTATGACAACAGAAATCAGGCCGGATGCGCCGATTCCGGTGGCCAGCACATAAGAGCCATAGACAGCGGCTATAGTAAGGATTACGTCTGCAAGTTTATCATCTATCCTTTTATGCATCCATCCTGCGGCAATTGCTATGATGAATCCTATAAGAACTCCTCCGAAAAAGTTGTATAAGAAAAACTCAAATCCATAGAGGATTGATACTGCGCCCAGGCCTGCTGATGAAATCAATATGCTGAAAAGAACTATGGCTGTCGCGTCGTTGAATCCCGCTTCCAGATCCATCAGAGTAGAGAGACGTGAAGGAACGTTGACCTGCTTGAATATTTGTAGGATAGTTATGGTATCAGTAGGTGCGACTATTGCAGCAAACAGCAGCGCCGAAATGAGTGAAAACCCCACGATTTTCCAGACAAGGATCCCTGCGATTATGGTAGACAGCACCACACCCAGAGTTGCCAGTACCAGCGCAGGCCTTAATGTCACTTTGAGTTCCTTGCTTTTTATATGGATCATCCCCTCAAATATCAGGGGAGGGACAATCAGCCCCACAAAGAGCCCGGTATTTACAAGAGTGGAATATATTGAATTTATCCAGCTGATGGAAAACCGCAAGGTCTGTCCTATAAGGCCGAATCCGATTACGACAGTAGAGAGCGTGGTTATCGCTATTCCGAGAAATACCAATACGAGAGTATATGGCAGCTTGAATCGCAGGGCAATAAGCTGTGCTGCGAGTATCAGGGTCACGAATGCCGTAAGTGCTATTTCTATTGTTGTGTCTATCATCTGCTCTGAAATATATGGAAAAAACCATTATTAGATATATTTGTTCCCTTCGCTCCTCCGTGTTTTTTCCGCAGCGGCGGAACAAGTAGAGATAGAATATATGGTTTTAGTTTCAGAATATATTACGAATAAGGAATGGTATGATGGCAACTGACCCGATATGCAAGATGGAAGTGGATGAAAAGTCCAGGTTCAAAAGCAGCTACAAGGGCAAAGTTTATCTCTTCTGCTCTTTGGACTGCAAACAGAGTTTCGATAAAAAGCCTGAAGAACATACAAGGAAATAGATAAGAACTGCATGCGGCGCTGTTATGATTGCCCCATAAAAGATAGAAGCCCCATAAATGCAGATTCCCGTAAGTATTCAGTTTCTGCGGATTGCATGAAATAATATGCGCCGCGGAGCAGGCATATGATGCGTGAGAAGATTATGGCAACTGACCCGATATGTGGAATGCATGTAGAGGAAAAAAGCAGCTTGCTTACAAGCGACAATGAAGGCAGAAAATACTATTTCTGCAGTACGACCTGCAAACTGCAATTTGAAAA
>JAJZIZ010000040.1 GCA_021846005.1 Microcaldota archaeon | reverse complement strand
TAACTGGAAAGATGCGCAGTTATCTGGCCTCCTGGAACTGTGACGTTATAGGTTGTTCCGTTTATCGTTATGCTTGCGTTCGATACATAGAAACGCACAAGATCAAGAGAGGCGTTTGACGAAAGATTGAGACTGCCAGTGATTACAGAAGTATTTGTCAGGGACATGAGGTTCACGCTGCCCTGTGTGTTTGATGATATCCAGCCGTTGGATGTGGTGGAGTGAACGCTTATTGAAGTGTATTGAACAAGCAGTGAGGTGGTTCCGTTTGGAACAACTGGCGGATCGGTTAACAGCACAGGTGTTGATACTTGTGATCCTGAAGAAGAAACTGCAGGTTGGCTTGAATTAACTGAAGCCGTAGTTGTGACTGGGGCTGTGGTCGCCGTCTTTGGTGAAAGAATAGCCACAGCGGACGCTATTATAGCAATTATTACAATTATCCCTATTGACGCTAGCAGAAGATTTTTGTTGTTCATGGTATCTACCATCATTTTTGTAGTTTATGGCCATCGGTCCTGATTGGGTCGGTTGGCCAATATACATTATAATACTTAAGAAGGAAGATTTAAATAGATAGGCTATCTGACATAGGACAGTGCAATATCCATTTTGAAATGTGGATCAGCCGCTGCTGTTGCGCATTTTGATGAGTTTTGCAACCTCGCTGCGATTTAGATAGAATAGCCGGTATATTATTGTGCCGTTATTTATGTAGGCATAGGAGAAATTCGCGTGTACTAGGTTGAAAAGAACCCCATCATAATAGAAGTTCGGATGCTTGTTCTGCGTCCATTCGAGCAGATATTGAATGTTACTGCCATTAAAAGAACGGTTATAGTCCCCATTTACCGAAGGGACCTGATGTATGAGCAGGTAGTCTGGTTTTATCTGGTTCAGATATGAAAAATTTCCAGCCCGTGCATAAATGAAATCATAGTAGTCTTGAACTACAGTCTGATTGTCGGCAAAATTTGTATCGCTGTAGGTTGTCCTGTCGGCCCAGTATTGTATGGCAGTTCCATCCCCGTTGAAATTTAGGAAAGTGGCATTTGATGGGGTATTATTCAGAAGCCAGAGAAGCTCATGATGGAATCGCGGGCTCATGCCTGTGTACTGCGGAGTGTATATTATCTGATATACTGCAAACGCAAGCACAATGAAAATTATAACAGGTATGAAAATTTTCATCCGCACTTTCCATTGTGCAGAAATCACAGAAATAGAACAACCCGCAATTATGGATATTGGAAGATAGATAAGTGAATTAAAACGGTATTGAAGAATTGCGAATGGAAGGCCGAAAAACAACAGGGCAAGCATGGAAACATATGCGTATTTCTGGATTCTGTCTTTCTTTGCGAAAGGATATTTGAATAGGGTAACTAGGACAAGAGCAATTGAGGAAAGAAAACCTGCCATGATCCAGACATAGTACATCGCAGTATGGTATAAAGGCGCAGGCAGATAATATGCAGACTCCAACTGCCCCAGTATCTGCAGTATATCTGACCTAAATAGCCCAAAAGTCATTTCTACTTTGCCTAGACCGACGGCATAGGTAAATGAACTTGATAAAAATACCGCCCATATCAAAACAACCAGGATAAGCATTATTAGTAGTTGCTTTTTCAGGTTCGATACAAAATAAGATATTAACAATGAAACTGCCACAAAGAAAAATGCAGCTGCGGCATAAAGGCCTCCGTTCCATAGATAGGCCGAAAATGCGATTGGAAATATTATCCCTGCAATCATTCCCAATTTTTTGATTTTGCCTTTTGCGTCTTTGTTTTCAATCAGATAAATAAGCATCAAAACAGAAAAGAGCAGAAGAATCGGGACGAATGAATCTCCTTTCCACCTGTTGAAGGCCTCCGCAGTCATTCCTATCTCAGAAGTAGCATAGAGAAGAGAGGATAATACGCCAGCTTCCCTGTTTCCGGTTATCTTCTTGGCTAAAAGATAAACGGTAATTGCGGCAAGCGCAGTGAAAAGAATTTTTATTAGATACATGTCCCCAAATATCCCGAGAAACGGCAAGATCCTGTATGAGTATATGGCAAAATATACCAGACCCTCTTCGGGGAATATGTAGGGATGGCTTGGAAATCCTGCAAGAGGATTTGGATGTATTACATAGCCGTTGAGGATTGCCTGCTTCATTGTGAGTACTGCCGCCATGGTTCCGACTGTCAGGAAGCTGCCCCTTATGAGAAATAATGCTCTAAGCCCTATGGCAAGAAGGATTATGCAACCCAGCATTATTGCGGCGCCGCGCCTGCCGCACAGGACACTTTCAGACATATAAGATACCATATGGACAAATAAAACTCATTGGAAAAGATTAATAATGATAGAGGATACGGCATGTGTACTACGCACAGCAGAGATTAGAAACAGACAGAAATAAGACTTTAGATGGTATAAAAACGTAATGTACCATTGTAGAGATGGGCCCGGGGAGATTTGAACTCCCGACCTCTTCCTTATCAGAGAAGCGCTCTAACCAAGCTGAGCTACGAGCCCCGTCATCACAAGATATTTGGCTGGGAATGTCTTTATGCCTTATTGCTCGGGCCTGTTGAAGAGTTTATTTCGGCGCGGAACTGCTTGAAGTCTGATGACATTATGCCGAGTATCCTTTTGAATCTCAGAGCCGCCGCCGGATGATAGGTTGCCATGTAGGTGATATTGCCTTTTCTTATCACTAATCCGTGTTCCTTCTCGATGCTTTTGATTCCCAGAAGCGCAGATCCAGAAAGACTTCCAAGAGTTATTATGAAATCGGGCTTTATTATGGAAATCTGCCTCATTAGAAAGGGAAGGCATTCGGCGACTTCAATGTCGCTTGGCATCCTGTTTTCCGGGGGGAAGAACTGGACTACGCTGGTTATGTAAGAATCGATGCGCTTCATCCCTGCCTTGTGGAGCATTGAAGAAAGCAGTTGGCCTGATCGGCCTATAAAGGGCCTAAGAAGTTCGTCCTCGTTTCTTCCTGGCGCCTGGCCTATTATCATTACTTTTGAGTTGAGCGGGCCTTCCCCCGGAACAAGCCTTTTGCTTAGAGCCCATTGTCTTGCATGTTCGGGAAGCCGTGCATACTCCGCGTTTAACTCGTCCATGAGAGTCTTTCTGTTTATGTAGGAAGCCGCAGAATCAAAAAGCGAAACGGTATTTTTGTATTTTATCCTGTGCTTTATCTCTTCTAATGTCATCCATGCATAACCCTTATGTTCCCCGGAGATAGTGATCTTTGGAGAGTTGACTTCGGCAAGGAATATCCTGTTTCGCTTGAGGACTCTGGAATTTTTCCTGTAGAAGAAATATTTAGTAAGAAAAGAAAACGACGGAATGAATTCCACGGAAAGACCTGTCTCTTCCAATATTTCCCGTTTTGCTGCAGCAATGGTGCTTTCCCCTTCCTCTATGTGGCCTTTCGGCAGGTCATACTCTCCGTTGGGTTTTTCAAGCAGGAGGAAAAAAACCTTTTTCCGGTTATCCTTCCTGTATATCACTGCGCCTGCTGAAAACTCGAATATCAAGATAACACCTTTTCAAAGAGGCAATGGCCTGAGATAAGAGACTCCCTTATCGTGCCATTGTATAATGACGGATTTCCCATGTTAAGCAGATAATCAGAAGCGGAGAATCCGCCGCCGCAGTGAGGTAATGTTGTGATATAAATAGACGGAAGAATCAGGTAGATGGAGATGTCCAGTGCGGAGAATCCGCCGCTGTAGGTATAAGGAACAATTGAATGGTATACGATAAAACCGGTATCGTTAGATTCCACATAATAGAGAGTGCCTGAAACCCCATTTTTCCCGGATACGGAGAGGCTTCCCAGTATTTTATTTGAGGCAAATAGATGCGAAGGGCTTTGACTTCTGTTGTAGCTCATGTATGCAAGTAAAGGCATTGAGGAGTTTACCCCCAAACCGTGAATTAATACGGTTTCGCTTGAATTTGAATTTAGTAGAAGATTGGCGGATATCCCCGAATAATTTAAAATGGATCCTGCCATTTTATATGCGCCTGCCGTGGTCAGCGGAGGATATGAAGAAGCATGCAAGTGTACCTGCGATATGTACAATGCAGCAGAATAGTAGTAGGTCATGGCAAAGTATGCAATGGCCAAAAGAATCCCAAGTATTATACCTATCTTGTAATATCCATAATCGGCTTGCCGCATATCTGCTGCTTGAGCGCTTGGTTTCTTGGCATGTTTTTTTATTGCGTTAAGCTCCAGCCCGTACTTTCCGGCAAGCAGCACTATGACGATTATAGCAATATAGAAAAGAATGACCCCGGCAAAGACATGCACCTCCATCAAGGCGCCGGTAGGACCGTAAAGAAGCCATAAGAGAGCTATGCTGAACATTCTTGCTATGTTAAGGATGAAAAGCAAGACGAAACCGCTGAATACCCAGAGGGATTTTGCCTTCATGCTGCCATTGTACAGATATGCCAGAGGGACAAGAAAAAGCACTATTGAAAGCAGGATCCCTATGCCGACGCAAGTCTGGCCTATGCTTATCTGGTAGCCGCTTGTGGCTATTGTTCCGGGAGGAATGAAATTGATGCCGTGAATCAGAACGGCCAGCATGGAATATATTACTGCAGTATTGAATTGAGTGAATGGCTGGTTTGCCATTATCAGAGGCGCAGCTATTAGAGATGATGCAAGCATGGAATATATCGCTATGTATTTGAATTTTGGCAGATTCGATGAGCCGAAAAGCAGGAGCGCAAATGAGATTATGGCGAGGGGAAAGATAAGCATGTCTATCCTGTAACTTAAGAATAAATAAGAGAGCCAAAACCTAAGGAATATCGTGAGCACTGCCAGCAGTGCAAACACAAGTATGCCAAATAGGATGTCGCGCTTTGCAACTTTCGGCTCCATTTTTTCCTTAAGCATAAACAGCGCAAAGAGGGGCAGCATCAGAAGCGGCACTGCCACATATGTGGAAGGGTCAGTGTCGCCTATGGAAAACGTGTTTATGTAAAAGGAGCTTAAGATCGATATTGCCAGAAGTATTGAGAATATTGCTATTCCTGCACGCTTTCCGTATTTCAATCATACACCAGATGTCCTCCGTCGATATGGGTTTCATCATCTTTCAGCAGTTACTCTTGTCTTCACAGGACATTTATAATTTATACTGATAAGCATATATAGCTTGTTTGAGGGATGTTGTTTTTATGCAGAACAGAAGGCGCTTCAGATATCTGAAGCATATGGCAGATGTGGAATTTGAAGCTTATGGCAAGAATATGGAGGAAGCCCTTGAAAATGCCGCAAGGGCGCTGCTTGGAATAACTCTTGACACCAAGAAGATATCGGGGCTTGGAAATCCCGAGAGATTTGTCCTGATATCAGAGAAGGCCGACACAATCGAAAAGCTTGTCTGGTTTGTCCTTCAGGACATAGTTACAGAGAGATCCTCAAAATATCTCAATGCCTTTGACTTCAGAGTGGATATTTTTGAAGAGACACGGAAAGGATTCAGGATCCGCGGAATGCTTGTTTATAAGGACACTGACAGAGATTATACACTTCTTGATGTGAAAGCAGTCACGCCTTCGGGACTTAGGGCATCAAGATCCAAGAAAGGCTGCACCATAGGCGCAATAGTGGATGTCTGACAGGTAATCCGCATGATACACTGCAAATCCATAATCATTTCAGGCCGTCCGGCTTCTGGAAAGTCGACATTGGCAAAGGCCATTTCAAAACGATACGGATTGGGGATTTTTTCAGTTGGGAGGCTTTGGCGGGAAAAGTGGAAGACGTTGTATCCGGATGGAAAAATAGCATTCGAAGATTACTGGAAGAATACGAGCCTTGAAGAGAACAAGTAAATGGACAGGAAAGCTGGTGGAATCGTCAAGGCAGGAGGCATAGTTGCAGATTTGCGGTTTTCGGCAGCGGTATCAGATCCCGAAGTGCTGAAAATATTCATAGACGCGGATCTTGAAATACGGGCAGAAAGATCCATTGAAGCTGGCAGATATGGAAAGCTTGCAGCCGAAGAGATTTATAAGATTCTTATTGAAAGGGAAAACGACGAGGTCAGAATGGGGAAGCGCATCTATG
>JAJZIZ010000039.1 GCA_021846005.1 Microcaldota archaeon | reverse complement strand
GAAGCTCTTCCCAATGTTCACCGGGTCGGTATTTGAAAACATAAATATAATCAACCTGACTTCTGACAGTTTCTACTCCTCCATACCGAGACCTCCTGCGCACGGGGTAAAGATACTGATACTTAACGTCAGCGGAAGCAATTCTCAGAACTCGCAGTTCAATTACAACATGACAATTCCGTATCCGTGCGGCGAAGCCTCTCCGACTCCTTACATACTGCAGTCTGGCAACTGGGTGCAGGTATCCTCATACATAAAGAACACGACCTCATGCACGCTGAAGTTCAATGTCACTGCGGATCCGGTTGTCGGAGTCTTTGCAAATGAAACTCCTATTTCCGTATCGATATCTCCTTCATCACAGCAGTCTATAACCAGCGGCCAGGCAGTCTCCTTCAGTTCTTCAGTATCAGGAGGCACCTCCCCGTATACTTATTCATGGTTATCTGGGTCATCATCCTCATGCTCTTCGGATTCTCCGATATCAGGGACGAATTCAGGCAGTTATGTCGCGTTGCCTTCTTCAACGTCTTATTATTGCGTTAAAGTAACTGATCCGTCAGGTTCGACTGCATATTCCCAAACTACTGAAGTGTCAGTTACTGCATCACAGTCTCCATCCGGCGGAGGCGGCGGGGGCGGCGGCGGAGGCGGCGGCGGGGGCGGCGGCGGAGGTTCAGGCAGCAGCGGTTCATCCAATTCCGGAACTGCAGGCGCAGGCGGAGGAGGAGGAACATTCAAACCTTCTGTCATAAACCTCAATTCCGAGTGCTATCAGGTTACAAATCTAACCAATCCTGACTTTGCAGTAGTAAACTTCACTGGAAAGTCATTCAACATAAGGGCAAATTATATCTCCCCTACGGACAGCGGAATCACTATAGACGGTTTGCAATATACTCTATATCCGAACTCTACCGAGATAATAGGCGGAACCCCTTCATACGATTATGTCATGAAATTATTGAATATTTCATATATTCCCGCAGTGCACACCATCGCATCAAGTATATGTATAGTGCCTCTCTCCGGGAAGAAGGCTGCCAATGTGACTACGCTTCCTGTTCCTGCATTCTTAAGCAGGACAATAACTTTATTCAATGTTACAAACAACAATGTCTCGCTCGTGCTGAATTCCACAAAAAACCATGAGAGCATCATAAACTACAAACGTACCTCGTCTGTATTCTTATTCAATTCAACGATAGGCAATCCTGCCGCTTCTCTGGTATCGATATCAAACGCATCTTCCGAATCTCCAAGCGTTCCTTCAAATTACACTGCGCTTTATGTGCTTAACGTGACATATTCAAAATTATCCAATCTCTCACTCAAGGCGACCTTCGATTATGCATGCGGAACCCCTGAGAATGAAATATTTCCATTTATATATTCTGGGAAATCGTGGACAATTGCAGCTAATTTTACGACTAACCCAAAACTCTGCAGTATCACATTCCCTATCTCTGGCGACCCTCTTGTCGCATTGATGAAATCAAATACTCCGGTAAATATTACCAAAAAGACAAACGCTTCAAATACTGTAAACACTACAAAAACTGCCAATACTACAAAAACCTCGAATTCCACTACTGTGTCTTCTAAGTCATCTCAACAGTTCAATATCTCCATGTTAGAGAACAAAAAGGCTGAAATGTCCATTATTGTCATTATCGTTGCGATACTTGCCATATACGCTATCTATGAAAGCATGATTCGCGACAAAGATGGAACTGGCAGGAAAGGCAATGGTGACAGATCTGGCACACCGCCGCAGAATGGTCACGGCACGCATCCTCCTCCCCCACCTGCAAGTAATATACCTCCACGGGATCATTCGAATAGCGGGATATCTGTACCTCCTCCAATAACATATTGATGTTGTTGGGCACGGCACGCGTCAATTATAAGGTCTGTTTTCTTCCAGATCTGTTCAAGAGTACGATTTCTATTTCGCCGCAAGTTCTGCCTCTTCTATCTGGTAAAGCCCGCGCGTTCCCTGCCATTCAACTGAGGATTTGTTTATTTTTATTCTTTTTTTAAACAGAGGCGCATCCAATACGAAACTTTCAGCTTCTCCTCCTTCGAAAAGCATGTTTATGTTATATTTCTGGTTTAAACGTAGCAGTTTCGCTATCATGTTTTCGTCAATCTTTGCTCCAAGATACGACTTGTCGAAACCCTCGGCAGATACAGAAGTTATTATGGCGTCGAAGGTTTCCGCAAGTTCTTTCAATTCTGACATGGGCTCTATGTGCCATAATGGCGAGAAATTGTCTATGCCAAGCCTCTCCGATATCACTTTTATTCTGTTGAGCTGATATGTGCTGTATGTCGCACCAGTGACAAGGCCTTTGACTTTATTTTCCGCGAGCACTTCCTCAAGGTCTTTCAGCTCTTCCTCCTTGATTCCTTTTGTCATTGCAAAGACCTGCCTAATTCCAAGTGCTTCTGCCTGAAGTTTTGTGAATTTAAGATTGGGGTAATGAAACATGTAGCTATCCCTGCTTTCGGGAAGCATTGTTATAAGTAGATCTACCGTCATTCCGGAACTTACTGCTTTGTGCAGTGCAAGAGTTGAATCTTTGCCCCCGCTGAAGAGGCAGGCATTGCTCATCTGCTCTCGCCTTTGGAAAGCTTTTTCTTGACATGCTTAAGCGCTGAGAAGGTATCTCTGTTCATTTCTTCGAGCCTTGTGGAGATATATTTGGCTTGTGCGTTATACCTGGGGATAACTATATAATCCATCGCGTTGACTCTCCTTTTGGTTTTCTCTATTTCAAGTACAATTCTTCGCAGGCCCTGTTCTCTCTGCGCCACAGCTATTATGGATTCCAATGCGTTGGTAAAGGATTCGTTTATGTCGTCTACAGCAACGCTGGATGACAGCATGTTTAGCATCATTGCTATTTCATTGCCTCCCTTCTCTATTTCGGGCACCCTGACTCCCATGATGTTTTTTATCGATATGCCTACATCTCCGTACTCCTTGACGTAGTTGGCAGCTTCCTCCAATTCAAGATTTCCCACATATGCGTATCCTGCTCCAAGAATCTGGTACGCCTTCTGCAGTATGTCGTACATCTTCTCGCGGTCATTGCCTGTGTTCTTCAGCAGCTTCATAAATTCAAGCACAAGGACTTCTCTTTTTTTCTTGAGTATTGCATGCCCGCGCCTGGCTATCACTGTCCTTCTCTTTGTGGCTATCAGATTCATTCTTGTCGGTGTTATGCGCTCTGCCATTTTTCCACTGCTATTTTTTCTTGTAATACATCTTGATGTACTCTTCCTTGATTCTTACCAATTCTGTTTCGGGAAGCTGTGAGAGAAGGTCCCATCCTATTGAAAGCGTATCCTCTATGCTTCTTTTCTCATACGGTCCCTGCTGAATAAACCTCTTCTCAAAATCATCACCGAATCTAAGATATCTCTTGTCATTCTCTGAAAGTGCCTCAGCGCCGACAATGGAGCTAAGGCTTCTCGCTTCCTGTGCTTTTGCATATGCTCCATAAAGCTGGTCTGAGACTCCCTTATGGTCTTCCCTTGTCTTTCCCTTGCCTATGCCATTGCTCATTAGCCTAGACAGCGAGCCCACTGGTGTTATTGGCGGATATATGCCTCTGTTCTTGAGTTCCCTGCTTACATATATTTGTCCTTCAGTTATGTATCCGGTGAGGTCTGGAATCGGATGTGTAACGTCATCACTGGGCATTGTCAATATATCCAGCTGCGTTATGCTGCCTTTTCCTCCGTTTACTACTCCTGCCCTTTCATAAATTCCTGCAAGGTCGGTGTACATGTAGCCTGGATATCCTCTTCTTCCAGGCACCTCTTCCCTTGCACTGGAAAGTTCCCTCAAAGCTTCGCAGTAATTCGTCATGTCTGTAAGTATCACGAGAACGTGCATTCCTTTTTCATACGCCAGGTATTCCGCAGCTGTAAGCGCAAGCCTTGGCGTAAGTATTCTTTCTATGCTTGGGTCGTTAGCCAAGTTTATGAACGCCACAGTCCTTGCCAGCGCTCCGGTTTTCCTGAATTCGTTTATGAAGTATGCCGCATCATCGTTCATGAGCCCTATTCCTGCAAAAACCACCGCGAAAGGCTCGCTGCTGTTCTTAACGCTTGCCTGCCTAGTTATCTGTGCGGCTATCTCGTTGTGCGGAAGCCCGGAACCAGAGAATATCGGAAGTTTTTGTCCCCTGACCAGTGTAAAAAGGCCGTCTATTGTTGATATGCCTGTCTCTATAAAATCGCTAGGCATCCTTCTGGCGACGGGATTTATTGCCTCTCCGTTTATGTCTCTCTTTTCACCGTGGGTTATCTTTGTCTTTATATCAATAGGCTCTCCCTGCCCGTTGAATATCCTGCCAAGCATGTCTTCGCTGACTCCCATCCTGAAGGTTTCTCCTAAGAAGCTGACTGAGGTTTTGTTGACATTGATGCCATCTGTCCTGCCGAAGACCTGTACAACTGCATATTTCTCTGTGGTATCAAGTACCTGCCCAAGCCTAGACTCTCCATTAGCGAGCGAAATCTTCACTATCTCTCCATACGCCGCATTTCCTACCTTTCCTACCACTACAAGCGGGCCAGCCACGCTTTCTATTGTGTTGTATTCTACCTTGAAATTCATGATATCACCTATTTTGCCTCGTTCACTTCTTCCTTTATCAGAGCATCAATCTCTGATTTTATATGTTCATTTATCTTCTTCCCTGAACTTTCAATATCCTTCTCCTCGATGCTCTTCATTCTGGATATTTCTGCCTTGGCCTTTATTTTCATTATTGCATCTATACTTACTTCCTTTCCTACGGCTTCCTCCGCCGCCTTGGAGAAATGAATTATTGTTGAAAGCATTATCTGCTGCTTTTTCAGGCTGGTAAAGGCATCTATTTCGTCGTATGCACTCTGCCTAAGATAATCCTCTCTCAATATCTTTCCTATTTCTAGTATTATTCTTTCAGATTCAGGAAGCGCATCTTCTCCCACGAGCTGTACTATGTCCTTGAGTTCAGCTTCGCGCTGCAACAGTCTCATTGCCTCCATTCTGTTTCCAATGAATTCCTCTCCGAGCTTGCTTCTGTACCATTCTTCCAGCGGCTCAAGATAAAGGGAGTAGCTGTTAAGCCAATTTATCGAAGGGAAGTGTTTCTGCCCTGCCAGCGACGCGTCAAGAGCCCAGAACGTTTTGACTACTTTCAAAGTTCCCTGTGATACCGGCTCTGTTATGTCTCCTCCTGTTGGGGAAACTGCGCCTATTATCGTTATGGAGCCTGTCCTTCCGTTGAGGGTTTCTACCTTTCCGCTTCTTTCATAGAATTCGGCGAGCCTCTTGGGCAGATATGCTGGGTATCCTTCCTCTCCAGGCATTTCTTCTAACCTTGCCGAAATCTCCCTCATTGCCTCTGCCCATCTTGAAGTGGAGTCTGCCATCATTGCAACATTGTATCCCATATCCCTAAAGTACTCGGCCATGGTTATTCCTGCATATATGCTTGCCTCCCTTGCAGCTACTGGCATGTTTGATGTGTTGGCTATTAGTATGGTTCTTTCCATAAGCGGCCTTCCTGACGAAGGATCCTTGAGTTCCGGGAATTCCACAAGCACGTCTGTCATCTCATTGCCCCTTTCTCCGCATCCTGTGTATATGACTATGTCCGCATTGGAGTATTTTGCAAGGGATTGCTGCAGTACAGTCTTTCCGCTGCCGAAAGGTCCAGGAACAGCGGCAGTACCTCCCTTGGCTATGGGGAAGAATGTGTCAACAGATCTTATGCCTGTTATAAGTGCCTCATTAGCACGGTGCTTGTTCCTTGCCGGAGATGGTATTCTTACTGGACGCTTCTGCATCATTGTTATCTCTACCTTCTTTTTATCTTTGGTCTCCACTTCTGCAATTACGTGGTCAACTGTGAAGCTGCCTGACTCTATTTTCTCGATGGTGCCTTCCACTCCGTTCGGAACCATTATATAGTGCTTTATAAGTTCTGTCTCCTGTACGTATCCAAGTATTGTCCCTGGTGATACCTGTGCTCCTTTTTTTATTGATGTGTCTTTCTCAAAACTCCATTTCTTCTTTCGGTCAAGAGCATCTGCAGCCACTCCCTTCGATATGAATATTCCGCTCTGTTTTTCTATCGCGCTCAGAGGTCTCTTTATCTCGTCTTATAT